>NZ_MDGW01000066.1:0-36281 GCF_001712525.1 Shigella sp. FC1661 | reverse complement strand
TTAATGCCATTTTCAAGAGCAAGTTTTGAGATGGATATCCCGGGTTCACAGGAGGCAGCAACGAGCTGCTGTTTAAATTCGGGAGGATAATTAGGGCAGCCTTTTCGCCTGCCGGGATTCACATTTTTCTGCATATCTGACACTTTGGTTCCCACTACTTATTTGGTGGACACCACTTTGTCTAATTCGTCAGATTCTGACCAGACGGTTCAGGCTGTACGCTTACGTCCAATATTCAGTCCATTGCGCAGATTGAGATAACTGGTATCTGTCTCTTGTGAACCATAATCTGAACGTAGTGTATGTGAACCAGAAAAATCGTAGTTGATGGTGAGCGCGTTAATCCCCTCATCCCAACGCGTGGGGCTGATGTAATCATAAGCCATCGCGTCCATGTAGATTTGGGGAATGGATATATTCAGCTGCAATTTATCACTGTCAAACTGCCAGGATGAGCCTTCAATACGTGGAGCAGGATCGAGGCAAACCGTCTCATCCACATCATTGAACGATTTGAGCGCATCAACTTTTATGCCAAAGGAGGACAGTGTTTTTTTAATGGCAATAAAGCAAGCGTGCAGATCAGCATCTGGATTATTCTGAACAAATGTCACATCCTGACGTTCAAACATTTTACCGTTGATAAAAATATCAACGCTATAAACACCTGGGGGCATCAGGTTTGCCCGATTAAACTGGCGAATATCGACTCCGGATTGATGGTCGATTTCCAGAAGCGCCGGATTGAATACACTGACCTCGGCCATCAGGTTTTGCGAGAAAATCAGACACGTCCCTGCCGTGAGGCCAACCACTATTCTGGTCGTCATCATAATACGCCTATCCTTATCCCTTGCTTACAGCGTCATTTTTATCGGGTCACTGACTGCGCCGTAATCATTAATAAATCGCCAGGTCATTTGGCCTCCCGCAGAATTAGCAGGTAAAGGTAACGTGAGCGTTTCAAAAGGACGGATCATATTGAGGGGCACATCATGGCCATCAACGATGACATCCATCACACTGATATGAATTGGGTTGGGATTCTCTGCTATCAGATTTCGCCCTTCCCGGCGCCATTTCACTTTCGGCGCAGCATCTTCGGGAATAAGGCGGATATTTGCTGGTCGCCAGAACAGCTTGATACGCGTTTTTACTGCTATTTCCAGCGAGTTCGTCGCTTTGTTGCTCGCTGATGGCGGAATATTTTTAATATTCAGCCAGAAGACTGACTCGCGATAATCAGGCAATGACACACCTTTGGTGTGAATAATGCGTAATATTTTTTCTTGCGAAGGTTCTAATCGTGATACTGGCGGAATAACGGTAAACGGCGCTTTGCTTTTATCCTCTTTATTAAATGGATCTACCCAAGCTTGGATGAGATAAGGTATTTTTTCTTCTTTGCTAAATACAGAAATAGATTTATCAGCATTATTACTTAAGTAAACCCCCCGCGTACCACCAATGACAACGCCTGCATAAGTTAATGCTGGTTGGCCTAAAAAAATGCTGAGTATAATCGCGGTAAATAACTTACATGAAACTGTTGTTTTAAAGAGCCTGATTAAACAACTTTTTCTGGACATAACGACTCCCTGGCCAAAGCCAACTGAATAAAAAGGCCCTTGATAAATTATTTCTTATATTCGACAGTAAATTGTGAATCAGCGTTCGCCGTACCAGCCGTTACGGTCGCATTGGTTGCCACATAGCGTGCAATAAACTTCATTTCAGCCTTGCCTTCAGCATCGATAGCGGTATAAGCAGAGTCGTTATAAAGTTTAACCTGCGAATTATCGGACTGGTTAAAAATACGAATACCAACGCCGGTTGCCGCAATCGCTTGTCCTGTACCGGTAAAATCACCAGGGTTGCCTGCTGTAAGCGGCGTACCCACTTTCAGGTCGCCGTCGCCGCCAGGCGCTTCTGTACCATCAAAACGAACGGCTGCTTGAGTGTACGTTGCCGGGCAATTTTCAAGTTTAATACTGAACTTCTGTGGCGACGCCAGACTACCTACACCTGAAAATGCATTTTTACTGACTTTACCCAGTGGGACAATTTGATCGGCTGTATCGGAGGTAACTTCACAAGTAGTGTCGACAATTTCACCGACGAAGTGAACAACACCATCTTCTGCCAGTGCATGCCCGGCCAGCATTAGAGATGCCAGAGTGAATGCACCGCCTATAATATTACGCTTCATAAAAACTCCATTGATATAATATATCCTTTACCATGAATCATCACTTATATTAATAAGTGTATTTTTGATTCAAAGGAATAGTACACCAAAGAGACGGCTTTATCTAAAAATAATATTAATTACGCAAAAATAAAATATAAATTTATTGTTTAAATATTATTTAAACAGTAAAAAATCAAGTTTGTTATCAGACATTAATGATAATTCAGAATATATTTATATAGAAAGATAGATGAATTTATTGATGTCAGTTATAAAAAGGGCCACCGGTCGGCAGCCCTGTGGGCGGACAAAATAGTTGGGAACTGGGAGGGGTGGAAATGGAGTTTTTAAGGATTATTTAGGGAAGAGTGACAAAATAGATGGGAACTGGGTGTAGCGTCGTAAGCTAATACGAAAATTAAAAATGACAAAATAGTTTGGAACTAGATTTCACTTATCTGGTTAACTAATCTAGCTAACCTGCCGCTCAGCTTAGTACGATCCTATATCCAACTGATCATAATCCTTTCATCAGTATCCCAAATTAAATCCCCCTCCTAGACTGCCTCACCAACACTTTACAGTGATCCCGTATTTCCGGACAGGTGATTGATTTTTTTCGCTTGTACAGGTGTTAAGCCACAGTTATCTTGATGTGGACATTATGCATTGTAATAGCCCATTAACATGCGCTAAGAGCATAAATTAATATACAGTAACAAGCATTACGAGGTGCTAATGTTTGGAAAGCAGCCTCTTCCAACTACAATAATAAGTTAACTATCCTCCACCCACAAATAATTACAAATGACCCCTTTCCGCTATAACTCCGATCTCACCAGCGGCTCGCTACAAACCCGAGAGTGTCGCATTATTACTGGCTTGTTACTCCAAGAGCTTGATGAAGCTGCCTGGGATAAAGCCATGTATAAGGAAAATGTGCTTCAGAAACGCACGCAATCTACGGTAAGACGTATTTCTTCAGCGCTTAGAAAACGCCTAGAACACCTAAGCTCTGACTTTTGGGCTTTTGCGTTTTTATGTTAGGCATTGTCTGGCAACTGGAGGAAGTGTAATGACCATGAATGGTCACTGTGATTGACAGTATCTTGCTTAAACTTATCTGAACAATGGTAGAACTGGCTCATATTTATCCCCTCTATGATTGTTTATCTTTTTCACCATAAAAAGTATCAGGGGCTACTCAGGGCTACATAAAGATATTTATCTACTTTTACTGATTGATAAGTAGCATCAGTCCATCCGCAGGACTGGTGGTGCCGGCAAAATGCTGACCCAACACATGCGTATAGATTTGCGTGGTCTTAACATCGTTATGCCCTAAGAGTTCTTGCACAGTGCGAATATCACGCCCCGCTTGTAATAGATGCGTAGCAAACGAGTGACGAAATGTATGACAAGTGACACGCTTGCTAACGATGCCTGCTTTTTGTACGGCTGCCTTCAATGCCTTTCGCGCAACGGAGTCATGCAGATGATGGCGGCATAATTTGCCGTTATACGGGTGGTTGCAGAGCGTGCTGGAGGGAAAGACAAACATCCACGCCGCTTGTCGATAAGCAGAAGGGTATTTGTGATCTAAAGCAAAAGGCAGCGATGGCCCTACGCCTTGTAAGTTGTCGTCTTGCTGAATAAGCCGCGCTTGCTCAATGAGTTATTTTATTGCTGGGATTAGGCGCGTGGGCAGTAGGCTGTTTCTGCTTTTCCCACCCTTACCGTCATGCACAGTGATGCAGCCATTATCAAAATCAAAATCTTTAACCCGCAAACGCAAGCATTCATTAATGCGCAAACCTGCACCATACAGCAGCGTAAAAATAACTTGGTTGCGAGTATCCATAACCTGCAAAATGCGTTGCACTTCATTTGCAGAGATAACAGAGGGTAGCCGTCTAGGCTTGCTTGCAGGGATATAATCAATATCGCCCAACGGCTGTTGTAAAAACCTGTTGTACAAAAAAGCTAGGGCATTTAAAGCGATTTTCTGCGTGTTTATGGCTACATGTCTGCTGTTTGCTAAGCTGGATAAAAACAGCCTGACCTCTTCACTGCCCATGGTCTGAGGATGACGTTTTTTGTGAAACAGAATAAAACGCTTAATCCAGTGCAGGTAAGTTTTTTCAGTTTTCAGCGCATAACCTTTTTGTCGCATATCCGTGCGTATAGAATTTAAAAATGGACTGTTAGACATAAAACGCTCCTTGTCTTGCAACTGTCTGCCTATACAGCCTATTCTAGCTGGGATTTAAAAAAGTGCCTGTTTTTTACGCCTAGAGATGCTTGTTTACCGGTAGAGTTTTAATTTAATGCTAAATAAATTAAAATGTTATGAGTTCTTTGGGTGAGATAATGTGCATCGTGCAAGCAGGATAGACGGCATGCACGATTTGTAATAACAGAGTGTCTTGTATTTTTAAAGAAAGTCTATTTAATACAAGTGATTATATTAATTAACGGTAAGCATCAGCGGGTGACAAAACGAGCATGCTTACTAATAAAATGTTAACCTCTGAGGAAGAATTGTGAAACTATCACTAATGGTAGCTATATCGAAGAATGGAGTTATCGGGAATGGCCCTGATATTCCATGGAGTGCCAAAGGTGAACAGCTCCTGTTTAAAGCTATTACCTATAACCAATGGCTGTTGGTTGGACGCAAGACTTTTGAATCAATGGGAGCATTACCCAACCGAAAGTATGCGGTCGTAACACGTTCAAGTTTTACATCTGACAATGAGAACGTATTGATCTTTCCATCAATTAAAGATGCTTTAACCAACCTAAAGAAAATAACGGATCATGTCATTGTTTCAGGTGGTGGGGAGATATACAAAAGCCTGATCGATCAAGTAGATACACTACATATATCTACAATAGACATCGAGCCGGAAGGTGATGTTTACTTTCCTGAAATCCCCAGCAATTTTAGGCCAGTTTTTACCCAAGACTTCGCCTCTAACATAAATTATAGTTACCAAATCTGGCAAAAGGGTTAACAAGTGGCAGCAACGGATTCGCAAACTGTCACGCCTTTTGTACCAAAAGCCGCGCCAGGTTTGCGATCCGCTGTGCCAGGCGTTAGGCGTCATATGAAGATTTCGGTGATCCCTGAGCAGGTGGCGGAAACATTGGATGCTGAGAACCATTTCATTGTTCGTGAAGTGTTCGATGTGCACCTATCCGACCAAGGCTTTGAACTATCTACCAGAAGTGTGAGCCCCTACCGGAAGGATTACATCTCGGATGATGACTCTGATGAAGACTCTGCTTGCTATGGCGCATTCATCGACCAAGAGCTTGTCGGGAAGATTGAACTCAACTCAACATGGAACGATCTAGCCTCTATCGAACACATTGTTGTGTCGCACACGCACCGAGGCAAAGGAGTCGCGCACAGTCTCATCGAATTTGCGAAAAAGTGGGCACTAAGCAGACAGCTCCTTGGCATACGATTAGAGACACAAACGAACAATGTACCTGCCTGCAATTTGTACGCAAAATGTGGCTTTACTCTCGGCGGCATTGACCTGTTCACGTATAAAACTAGACCTCAAGTCTCGAACGAAACAGCGATGTACTGGTACTGGTTCTCGGGAGCACAGGATGACGCCTAACAATTCATTCAAGCCGACACCGCTTCGCGGCGCGGCTTAATTCAGGAGTTAAACATCATGAGGGAAGCGGTGATCGCCGAAGTATCGACTCAACTATCAGAGGTAGTTGGCGTCATCGAGCGCCATCTCGAACCGACGTTGCTGGCCGTACATTTGTACGGCTCCGCAGTGGATGGCGGCCTGAAGCCACACAGTGATATTGATTTGCTGGTTACGGTGACCGTAAGGCTTGATGAAACAACGCGGCGAGCTTTGATCAACGACCTTTTGGAAACTTCGGCTTCCCCTGGAGAGAGCGAGATTCTCCGCGCTGTAGAAGTCACCATTGTTGTGCACGACGACATCATTCCGTGGCGTTATCCAGCTAAGCGCGAACTGCAATTTGGAGAATGGCAGCGCAATGACATTCTTGCAGGTATCTTCGAGCCAGCCACGATCGACATTGATCTGGCTATCTTGCTGACAAAAGCAAGAGAACATAGCGTTGCCTTGGTAGGTCCAGCGGCGGAGGAACTCTTTGATCCGGTTCCTGAACAGGATCTATTTGAGGCGCTAAATGAAACCTTAACGCTATGGAACTCGCCGCCCGACTGGGCTGGCGATGAGCGAAATGTAGTGCTTACGTTGTCCCGCATTTGGTACAGCGCAGTAACCGGCAAAATCGCGCCGAAGGATGTCGCTGCCGACTGGGCAATGGAGCGCCTGCCGGCCCAGTATCAGCCCGTCATACTTGAAGCTAGGCAGGCTTATCTTGGACAAGAAGATCGCTTGGCCTCGCGCGCAGATCAGTTGGAAGAATTTGTTCACTACGTGAAAGGCGAGATCACCAAGGTAGTCGGCAAATAATGTCTAACAATTCGTTCAAGCCGACGCCGCTTCGCGGCGCGGCTTAACTCAAGCGTTAGAGAGCTGGGGAAGACTATGCGCGATCTGTTGAAGGTGGTTCTAAGCCTCGTACTTGCGATGGCATCGGGGCAGGCACTTGCTGACCTGCCAATTGTTTTAGTGGATGAAGCTCGTCTTCCCTATGACTACTCCCCATCCAACTACGACATTTCTCCAAGCAACTACGACAACTCCATAAGCAATTACGACAATAGTCCATCAAATTACGACAACTCTGAGAGCAACTACGATAATAGTTCATCCAATTACGACAATAGTCGCAACGGAAATCGTAGGCTTATATATAGCGCAAATGGGTCTCGCACTTTCGCCGGCTACTACGTCATTGCCAACAATGGGACAACGAACTTCTTTTCCACATCTGGCAAAAGGATGTTCTACACCCCAAAAGGGGGGCGCGGCGTCTATGGCGGCAAAGATGGGAGCTTCTGCGGGGCATTGGTCGTCATAAATGGCCAATTTTCGCTTGCCCTGACAGATAACGGCCTGAAGATCATGTATCTAAGCAACTAGCCTGCTCTCTAATAAAATGTTAGGCCTCAACATCTAGTCGCAAGCTGAGGGGAACCACTAGTGTCATACGAACCTCCAAGAGACGGTTACACAAACGGGTACATTGTTGATGTCATGTATGACAATCGCCCAAGTAAGTATCCAGCTGTGTTCAGAACGTACGTCCGAATTCCAGACTATGTCGAACTAGATAACGCGGAGGAGCTGGCCGACGCAATCATTCGAGAGGTTGAGTTAAAGGAGGCATGGCTCACAAGGGTCTTGGGGAACTCAGCCGATCCTGACGCTTCTGTGGGCAAGTGGGACCGGCGCCTAGCGCAGTGCGGTGGTATTGATGAGATGTCAAGTGGGGTGCAGGCAACATACTTCAGTCCAAACGGTCAGCTGGTCGGCTTAGTGGCATACATTGATGCCGAATGGATGGATGAATAGCTCTGACGTTACGATTCAGGTGAGACAACCAGATGGGCATTGCGTACAAGCTCAGTTGCCACCGATGTGGCTACGAGTCTGATCTTCTTTACCTAGGCCAAGGTATGGCGATGCTTCCTGAGCAAATAGTCGGAACGTGCACATGCTGCGACAATCTAACGACGATTTCTATAAATGAAAGCTACGGAGTATGCTCACTTTGTGGGGCTAAGGATCGTGTGATATTTACAAGCTATCAGCATGAGGCAAGGCCAAGAAATCCCTGCTATCTAGAGAGAAGTTTCAAATATCAATGCCCAAGATGCCATGCCTTCAGTATGGAGCCTCCGGATCTACCGGAGATGCTTTGGGACTAATGCTCCGCTTTGCCTCGGGTATCCGTTCGACCTATGTTTAAGAGGAAACGCACGTGTCTGCCGCCAAAGCTCTTGCCTATGCACTTTGTGACAAGTTGGAAAGCAAAAAAGTTGATGAAGTCGTACGAAATCTTGTTTCTAGCGGCTGGAATATTAGGGAAGTGGCCTGGGAAGCTTCGTCCTTTGATCATGAAATGCCCTACTTTGACACGGGGCGGGACTTCGATATTGGATTTCCTGACACGCTGTCATCCAAGATTGAGTTTTTGACCGCGAATGGATCAATCGTCCAAGCACGTGCTCGCCTGCACTTCAAGCAGGCTCTAATTTTTGCCAAGGCGTCCAAACATGTCGCCGCGCTCAAGAACTCATTGGATTACTACTATGGATCGTCTGTAATCCCCCCTCAAAACCACGGAGGCTATTTGTAGAAAATTCCATTAATATGAACTCAAGGTGTTCCCTACGGACGAATCAGCGATGAAGGTGGTGTACCTGGCTATCCAGGCGGCGACCAAGAAATGGACGATGCCGATCCGCAACTGGAAGCCGGCCATGAACCGTTTTATGATCGAATTTGGTGACCGTTTAAATGGCCACCTTTAACTGACCGGCAAAAGCACTTACACAAAAGGGTTTACAGGCTCTTTCAGTCATTCCTTTAATGCGTAAATTGCTCTCTAACCACTCTCTCAGCCCACCCTTCCATATCCTCTCTCGATACTTGCAGCTCCCCCAACCCCTTTGGATGATTCACCCCTCTATGCCCGTCTTGTCCATATAATTGATCAAACAAACTATTTGGCCAATTCAATGAGCTCTTCACCACTCCACGCCGTATCTTTTCAAAATCATTCCGCCATGTTTCGCTATCAACGCCACTCAACACTTTGGTAGAAAGCATTTTCACCCCATCCGATGCATCCACCTCTAGCAATACAAATTCACTGCCATTACGTTGCACCCCAACGGCTTTAATCACTCTTGGTGAGCCATCTTTACACAGATGTAATCGGCTACGCCCAACTTTTGGCAAAACCAAGGTTTCTTCAAAAAGCACCCGACATGCAAATTTAGTTTTTAGAATTGAAAGTAGCTCATCAAAAGCAGCAAATCGATTAGCAAAAATAGAGTTGTAATTGGTTGCATCCTGCTTCCCACCCACATCTGCCGCTGCTAGGACACCACCTAAGTGTGGCTCATCAGTACTAACCAAATTACTATTTTCACTTGTTGTTGCTTCTTCTTTTTCTAAAATAGTTTGGCTACTTTTTCTTGCCCTGCGAGATTTTTCAATTCGACTAGGTCTACTAAAACTTATCCATGTCGGCTCAGCCTCTATGACTCGTGTGTCTGTGTCTATATTGGCTGTTTCCTCATCGTCCAACTGTAGATGCTCATCATCAACAACTGACTCTGTTGAAACCGCTATGTGCTGCGTACTACCATCACCTGCCTCCTTTTCCTGAAAAGAGGCATGGCTAATAGCTGTTGTGCTAGGAAGCATAGCGTTGATTTCTAAACCTACTATTTCCTCAACTAAATAATCCTTATCCTCGTTAGAAGAACGTCCTTTTACATGTAATTTCCAACCCTGCATGGGCGGAGGGTCAAAGCTAAAGCACCAGCTTTCAACGCCGTTCTTAATTTCTCTATTTTGTTGATAGTGCCTAAAAATACTTTCATACGAATCCATAACATCTTGATCCGAAAACAACCAAACCAAAAGCTGCACTACGGCCGACTGCTCTAACGCCCCTTTAGGAAACGATGAACTGGGTAAGATCCTTATCTCTAAATGATCTCGCTCAACCTCATACTGAACGTCGAACTCTTGCTGTAAAGCGGTACTGCTCAAACAGCTTCGACAGAAATAGGAGTTAATTAAAAATAATGACCGAGCTAGCTCTAACTGTGGGATGTGATAACGAGTCTTGCTATATGGTGTTTCAGCTTCGTAAATAAATGAACTCTGCGCTCCATCCTTGTTGCGTACGGAAGCAAAGGACGAGAGATTAGGAAAATCGATTATTTTGGCTCGTTGAAGATCCGATGCTTCAAACTCAATCACACGATCCGCCTTATTTATTTGCTTTGTTGTACTGTTAACCACCTTAGCTCGACTTAATAAAGGCAAATGAGTAAATCGAGTCCATTTCCGTTCTTGCATTGGATTAAACCAAACAAAAATACGCCACTCCTTATGACCCGAGTTACGGAATAAATGACCAATATGTACAACCTGCACATTGTCATTAAATGTAGCTAGCCTAACCACTCACTCTTCCCCATAAACCATTTCCAAGAATCTTTGTGCTTCCTCAGTTATCCGCTCTTTAGATAACGTTGCACTTCTTAATAATCGCCAGCGCCTAAGCTCAACATCTTCCTGTTTAAGCTTAATAAAAGCTTGGCTAATCCGTCTAATTTGATAATCTTCCACACTCTCTGAGTAACGCTTTAAGCAAAGCGCTACCAAAGGCAGTTTCTGTAGATTTTTTGCAAGAGAGGTTCCGTTAGGAGTTTGCTTTAACAGCCAGCTCGATGTCGCTCTTGGGTGATCAAGGCTACTATCTAGACGCTTTATGATTCTTAATAGTTGTCGTACAGCAATTCGATCTCTTTGGTTCCAATCAACTCTAGGGGCGGGTGCCAGACGCTCTTGTTGATGCTGTTGATTCCAGTGAACTAGCCAATCCCTGTCATGTCGGTAAAGCCAAGCGTATAGCACCCCACCCTCTAAAGACTGTCTTGCCGCCTTAATTCCTTGGTATTTATGCACTAGTTGCTGCCAGTCTTTATGCTTAACAGATAAATCTTCAGAGTTAGGTTGCACAGACTGGCTAACAGGTCTTGTCGTTATAGAGTGCTCAGTAAGAGCACTTGCCTGCTGTAGCGCTTCTATAACCGTTAGTTTTGGCAATAAGGCTTGCCACACAATACTATGCTGTAAATAACTAAAGGCTTTTCTATGCTTACGGAATATACTTTTCAGCCAACACGTGTCCTTGTTCTCTGCCAACTTTAAATCCAGTTTCTCTAGTGCCTCATCACTAAAAGTCTGCCTCACTCTCTCCGCCACCAAGTCATGACGAATGTGCTTGCTTTTGGTTAGCCCTAGATCCTGCGCTAAGCGCTGATAAAACAGCGTCCACTGCTCAAGGCTTGGGGAAAGCTCTTGCGCTCGTGGAGCATCTAACAGAGGGGCTATATAAGCAGCTAGTGCTGTTAATTGAGATAGGGAGTCTTTGGGGTAGTCTGAAAGCAGCTCAGTATGACCCAAAGCCCAAAATTGATGTCGGTGATCATCTACAGCTCTATCAAAGAAGACTAAAGCACCGTGTTTTGGACAATATGGCAAAGCGGGCAAATACCAATCTCGTTGCCAAAAGGCTTCCCCATACCTATTTAGCTGAAGAGCAACGCAATCAGGGCAGTATCTAAAGCGGTTATCGCTCTTAACTCTAGAAGCAGCGACTCCTAGCATTAAATGCACCGCACCTTGCGCTTGGTACTCCATTAACCGAATAGCTTCGTCTCGGCGCTCCTTGCCTACAAACGGAGCATATAAAGGGAATAAGGTATGCTCATAAATAAGCTGCTGAACAGCGTAACGTCCTGTTTGATGTAGATGTCTTGCTATCACACCTAAATGCGAGGGCAGACCTAAGGTAGCGACCACCTTGCGGTTGCCATACACCTCATCCAACAGCTGCTTAGGACTAACAATCCCTTGATAAACGCCTGCCCGTGCAATAGTGCTATAAATCAGCTCATTCGAGTACGGAACAGGAAAGTTTCTCATGGCTAACCTGCTTGTTTAAATAAGCTCGCCATATCCACTATTACCCCTTTCCCTTTTAACCGTTCATGCATGGTTTTTTCAGGTTGGCGTTGTGAATAGATATAACGTAAATCCGTATCAGGCAAGCTATCCCAGTCGCTGGGCTTGACTACCTTTATAGCCGAAACCTTTTTACTCTTGGAGGGCTTTTCTAGTTCTGACACTACCGTTTCGCCTTCCATCAACCACTGCAAAACAAGAGGCAGTAACTTTTGTCTTGTCATCGTTGGATTCTGGCTAAACGCTTTTTTAATAGTGGGAATTAACAGGCTTGAATCGTAATCCTCTTTCAGCATCAGATATAAATGACGCTGATCTTCGGTATCTAACTCTTGAAGGGCTTTTTCTTCTGGTGTTTGTTCTTGTATCGCTGCGATATCTAGCTGAAGTTGGATTAACCGTTTATCAATCTCGGGAACGACTAGATCAGAATAACGAGCAATGCGTTCTGGGATACCCGAGCGTAATGCCTCTAGCATGGGGTGCACAGGCTTTAACTCATCTTGATACACTTGCCGCAATAAACCAGCGGTAATACGCTCATTGCCTAAAGCTAGCGCACGGAGCTGAGCGAGTACAAAAAGTTTTACTACAATGTCCATCACTCCTTGGCTTAGCTCATACCACACATCACGGACCTCATCCGATAACAGCGCATCTTTGCGTTGTAAAAGCTGTAATTGCCAAAGATTATCCGTAAAAGCGATCCACTCTTGATTGGGCTTTCCACGTTGCGTTTGTTGTATAGGATCCCAGAATATAGCTCCAAACCCTGCCCCTCTACGTGCAGACCGCAAATCAGCCTCAAAAATCTCTCGTGCTTTAGGGGTACCAATCAACATCACTGGTACGCCAATAATATTCACCATCGTCACAAAAAAGTTCAGCATCTCTTGAGATCCACCCGAACGAGAGCGGCTTAAATGCTGAATTTCATCAATAACCAACAACCCTAAAGCATGTGCATTGGCTATTTGCGACATCAAAGCCAACATGGTTTCTATACCATGACGTTTTAAGCCATAACGACGCTCATAGTTCGAGCCCAAGGCTCGATCCAACGCTCTGAAAAAATTCAAGCAGATTTCTTTTAGCGAACCATTATGCGAGCAGTCTATTTTCAAATACACCACCTGCTCTACATTGAGTTCACGATGGTAAATCACCTGAGGATACGTGGCTAGAATACGATGAAGAGAGGTCGTCTTCCCACTACCAGAACAACCAATTAACAATAAGCTTTGTGCCGTAGATCGTGCCTCCTCAAAGCGAAATGTCTCCAACTCTCCCGTTTGAACACGCTCATAACCATTTTGTAAATGCTTTTGTAAATCTCCTGTTTTAGGATTTCTGCCTACGTAGCCACCTCGAATCATGACCGAAATACGCTCACTTAGTAGCAAATGCGTACCTAATGGCTGAAAATAGTCATCTGGAATACGACAAATGGTATGAGCTCTGATAACACGGGACTTTTGCAAGTCAGAGGAAGTAAGCTGTAAAGAGGATTTCAGTGATGCAGCACTATTCACTGACTCTTGTAATGGTGGTAAGGCCTCGATAAAAGGATTATCACGATAAGCCTCTACCCCCGTATCACGATAAACTGCTTGAATCCGGGTAGCACTCATGACTCATCCTTTTCTGGTGGATCCTGAAATAATTCAGGCACGTATGTGGGTAGGCTGTAATCTTCTTGATCATCCGCTTCCACTGCGTTGAAAGGAATAACTTTAGCCTCATCACCTGAAGAGCTTGGCTTCAAATGCTCCGCACGTTTTTTACGCTCCGAGGTCACGGCTTCTTTTTTATTAGTTTTAATCTGCTTAATGCGTGTTGATTTGGGCTCAGTAGTACTGGGCGTTAACTTATTCGCTTTCTGAATGGTTTGCTGAATAAACGCCTCAAGCTCCCTGCGTTTAGTTAACTCATCCTGCTTCGCATTGGCTTTATTGTGTTTTTCTTGTGCTTGTATATCCCAAACCTCCCAAAATGAGAGACCTTTAAACTGCCGACTACGTTCCGTCAGATTACAGCGCCAAAATACACGGCTGCCAACTTGCGGAAACAAATAAATCGTATCAACCAGCACTGGGTCATAAGCCGCTTCTAAATGTTGAGGTCTAGCTATATCAGTGCTCCGCTGCAACCAACCCTCACGCAGAATCTCTGACCCCGAGTAATACAAACCCCACAAATTAACGCCAAATGAAGAAATAGAGACCTTTCGGCGAGGCAGTAACGCTACTCGCAACTGCTCTTGCTCCACAGCCCTTAAACTACCTGTACGATGCTGCATACCCCATTGCCATAGCTGGACAGGAATAGACGGTAAATCTGTAGGAAAATCAGCATCTCGATCGTATTTATCCATCACCAGATGGTTATTTCTGAATAAGATCGTACGCAAAATAATTTGTGTGAACTCAAATACCGACAGAGATGCATCTAACCTATAGTCTGTTTCACCATGGCTTTTGATCCGACTGCCCTCTACAATGCCAGGTGCAAAGGACTTAAACTCGGCTTGTAGTGTTCTAAAAGTGCTTTCCACTATGCCTTTAGCATCGCCACGTCTAGGTGGAGCACTTTCCACTCGCACATTAAAACTAGAAACTAAGGCTTCGACCTGATGACTCATTAATTCGCCACGGTCCGCTAGCAACACATCTGGCAAACCTACACACGGCCAGTCTGAGCTACTAATCTCAATATCATGCTGGGCACAAATGGCCGTTTTGTCAGAGCAAGCATTTACAAAAGCCTGCATCGCCACCACATAAGACGGATTTTCAAAGCCGATATAAAAGCCCGTGATCATCCGACTAAACACATCAATCACAATGTAAAGCGTTGGTCTTCCTATGATTTTTTGGCGATCATGATGATCCACTAAATAAATATCAGCAATCGTGGCATCAATCTCATAACGACTCCCAGGGCCTAACGCCTGAGAAGTGGCTGTACTACTTAAGGGTCGTACGTCTTTTTTATATACCCCTGCTTTAACTCTAGACTTTAAGCGCTGAGCTTTAGGGTATTCTCGATCATAAAAATAACGAAACTGACGTAGTGTTGGGTAATCCTCTTGGGGAATGCGAGGAAAATACTGAGCAAACAAGTCCACAAATCGTCTATAGGCAACGGTGGTCTTTGTACCTTTTTGATTTAACAGGTGCTTTTCTATGGTCAACCTAAAAAGGCGTTCAATCTCGGGCGTTACCTTGGTTCCTTCACCCTTACCATATTCTCTGGCTCGGCCAATCTTTGCTGTTCCTGTCGCTGAACGTCTTTCCCCTGGTGCACCGCTGTTTTTGTAGTCAGGAATTAATGCATTAGGCGTTTGACCACGCTGCCAGTAACGGCGTAACAACTTATAAACTGTAGCCTTAGTAACCTTATGTTCTTGGACCACATGCTCAACGAGTTCGCTTCTGACTTTAGGGTCGAAACGATCCTTACTATTAATAATAGGAAGAATTTTTCGATAATCCTCCTCGCGCTTCTGGAAGCTGACAGAATCTACAGACGGCTCTTCTAAATCAAGATGTACATAAGGGTCATCAGTTCTAACTAAGCGGCCTTCATCTAAATACTGCATTAGCAACAACTCAGCCCTAGCTTGTGGAACTCCTTTATCAGCGCTTATTTGCATCCAGACAACTTGGCCATCCTCTATAGCCAAAATGCGATACGGATCATTATCAAATAGCACAACCTCATTAATTTGCCACATAGCGCAACTCCTCCATATTCACTACTTGGCTAATACAGAGATCTGCACACTTATTTGCCCTGAAAGACTTATAAATATTGAACTTAATAAAACCATTTGCGGTTAAGGCTCGTATCTCACTCAATGTTTTGCCTAACTCCAAATCATAAGCAATATCAACCTGCTTACAGACATTGATAATGTTTTCATCTCCTTTTTCTTGCAGGATATGGGCCAATGGGGATAGTTGTGCTAAAAGCTCCGCAGAAACTTCTTCTGTTTTCACTGAATAAAGCCATTCAATATTTTCTTTTACTACGGGATTTATTTCTTTATCAGTAAAAATGAACCAAGGAATTTGCTTTTGCTGCCAATAGCGACGCTCTAGTTCTAGTTTTTCTAAGGTACGCTCGTCTTGTAAGGCTGCTGCAGGTTTGACTTGAATAGCAAACTGCTCAAAAGGACCATCTTTGCAGTCCACTAAAAAATCAGTAGACATAACCTGATCTACACCACGAATAACAGGATGCTTAATACCACTATCTATTGCAATCTGCCTGGTATCACTAGGTAATAAGGGGAACTGCTCGCGTATATCTAGCACGCTGCTCTCCCACTCAAGACTGAGAAAAACAGCAAGCTCTAAGTCAGATAGCAAATGATGGACTCGTCCCGTCTTATGAGAATAAATACGGTGGGAACGACCTGAAGAAGGAACTTCTTGTACTGTTAGCCATGGAATATAGTCTTTACCATGCCCTTGGCCACGCCCCTCTTTAATACGACGGGCAATTTGCACTTCAGAAAATGAAGAGTTTGCTTTAGCCATAACAAAAGTCCAGTATGCTTTTTCACAGCATAACTGGACTGATTTCAGTTTACAACTATTCTGTCTAGTTTAAGACTTTATTGTCATAGTTTAGATCTATTTTGTTCAGTTTAAGACTTTATTGTCCGCCCACAAGCCCTTTTTTATCTATGATAGTGATTACTCAACCGTAACCGATTTTGCCAAGTTACGCGGCTGGTCAACGTCGGTGCCTTTGATCAGCGCGACATGGTAAGCCAGCAGCTGCAGCGGAACGGTGTAGAAGATCGGTGCAATCACCTCTTCCACATGCGGCATCTCGATGATGTGCATGTTATCGCTACTTACAAAACCCGCATCCTGATCGGCGAAGACATACAACTGACCGCCACGCGCGCGAACTTCTTCAATGTTGGATTTCAGTTTTTCCAACAGTTCGTTGTTCGGTGCAACGACGATAACCGGCATATCCGCGTCAATCAGCGCCAGCGGGCCGTGTTTCAGCTCGCCAGCAGCGTAGGCTTCAGCGTGAATGTAGGAGATCTCTTTCAGCTTCAATGCGCCTTCCAGTGCGATTGGGTACTGATCGCCACGGCCCAGGAACAGTGCGTGATGTTTGTCAGAGAAATCTTCTGCCAGAGCTTCAATGCGTTTGTCCTGAGATAGCATCTGCTCAATACGGCTCGGCAGCGCCTGCAGACCATGCACAATGTCATGTTCAATGGAGGCATCCAGACCTTTCAGGCGAGACAGCTTCGCCACCAGCATCAACAGCACAGTTAACTGAGTGGTGAATGCTTTAGTGGACGCCACGCCGATTTCCGTACCCGCGTTGGTCATCAGCGCCAGATCGGATTCGCGCACCAGAGAAGAACCCGGAACGTTACAGATTGCCAGCGAACCAAGGTAACCCAGCTCTTTCAACAGACGCAGGCCCGCCAGGGTATCCGCGGTTTCGCCAGACTGTGACAAGGTGATCATCAGGCTGTTACGACGCACGGCAGATTTACGATAGCGGAATTCAGAGGCGATTTCGACGTCGCACGGAATACCTGCCAGCGATTCAAACCAGTAGCGGGAAACCATACCGGAGTTATAAGAAGTACCACAGGCGAGGATCTGAATATGCTCAACCTTCGACAGCAGTTCGTCGGCGTTCGGTCCCAGCTCGCTTAAATCAACCTGACCGTGGCTGATGCGCCCGGTAAGGGTGTTTTTGATCGCGTTCGGCTGTTCGTAGATCTCTTTCTGCATGTAGTGACGGTAAATACCTTTATCGCCCGCGTCATATTGCAGATTGGATTCGATATCCTGACGTTTTACTTCCGCGCCAGTTTTATCGAAGATGTTTACCGAACGGCGAGTAATTTCCGCAATATCGCCCTCTTCAAGGAAGATAAAGCGACGGGTCACCGGCAGCAGCGCCAGCTGGTCAGAAGCGATAAAGTTTTCGCCCATACCCAGGCCAATCACCAGCGGACTACCAGAACGTGCCGCCAGCAGGGTATCCGGGTGACGGGAGTCCATGATCACTGTACCGTACGCACCGCGCAGCTGCGGGATAGCACGCAGAACAGCCTCACGCAGAGTCCCGCCTTGTTTCAGCTCCCAGTTCACCAGATGGGCAATCACTTCGGTGTCGGTTTCAGAAACGAAGGTATAGCCACGCGCTTTTAACTCTTCACGCAGCGGTTCATGGTTTTCGATGATGCCGTTATGCACCACCATAATGTGTTCAGAAACATGCGGATGCGCGTTAGCTTCTGAAGGTTCACCGTGGGTCGCCCAGCGAGTGTGAGCAATACCGGTGCCGCCATGCAGAGGATGTTCTTCCGCTGCCTGAGCCAGCATCTGGACTTTACCGAGGCGACGCAGGCGGGTCATATGACCTTCCGCATCAACAACGGCCAGACCGGCAGAGTCATATCCGCGGTATTCCAGACGACGTAAACCTTCAAGAAGGATTTCTGCTACATCACGTTGCGCGATCGCGCCAACAATTCCACACATAGTTTTTGATTCCGATTTATATCGTTGTCGGTCAACCTGTATGCCCGTTTTTTCGGGCGCCCCGAGCCTTGTAGAGAGTGGGGTTATTTTTATAGTTACTGCTTGTGGGAGGGAGATTATGTTATCTCCTCATCCCAGATGACCGGATTACCCGGCCAGAATTACTTTTTCTTTACCGGACGACGCCAGCCTTCTTTCTGAGTCTGCGGCACACGGCTGATAGCTAATGCATTTTCGCCGACATTACGCGTCACAGTTGTACCCGCAGCAATGGTCGCGCCTTTGCCTACTGTTACCGGGGCCACCAGCTGAGTGTCGGAACCGACAAACACATCGTCGCCGATAATGGTCTTAAATTTATTCGCACCATCGTAGTTGCAGGTAATGGTTCCCGCGCCGATGTTAACGTTATCGCCAATTTCCGCATCGCCCAGGTAAGTCAGATGACCAGCTTTCGAGCCTTTACCCAGACGCGCTTTTTTCATCTCAACAAAGTTACCGACGTGTGCACCTTCCAGCAACTCAGCACCAGGACGCAGACGGGCAAACGGGCCAATAGTACAGGCCGCTGCCAGATTCACGTCTTCCACAACGGTATACGGACTGATTTCGCAATCATCGCCAATCACGCTGTTTTTAATCACGCAACCGGTGCCGATTTTCACGCGATGACCGAGAGTCACGTTGCCCTCGATGATAACGTTAGTATCAATTTCAACATCGCGCCCGTGAGTAAGCGTACCGCGCAGATAAAAACGCGCCGGATCGCGCAGCATAACGCCTGCTAACAGCAGTTTTTCAGCCTGTTCGGACTGGTAAACGCGCTCCAGACGGGAGAGTTGCAGGCGGTTATTCACACCTTCTACTTCGCTTAAACGTTGCGGATGAACGGCGACGATTTCACGCCCTTCCTGATACGCCAGCGCAATAATGTCGGTGATGTAGTATTCGCCCTGAGCATTATTGTTGGTCAGCTTCGCCAGCCAGCGTTTCATATCTGCGCCGTTAGCGATCAGAATGCCGGTGTTGATCTCCTGAATCTGACGCTGCTCGTCGGTGGCATCTTTGTGCTCAACAATGCCGGTAACTTTGCCATTTTCACGGGTGATACGTCCATAACCGGTCGGATCATCCAGTTTCACCGTCAGCAGACCAATGCCACCCTGCGGTTTAGCATCACGCAGGCGCTGGAGTGTTTCGACAGAGATCAGCGGCACGTCGCCGTAGAGCATTAAAATGTCTTCATCATCGGCAAAGAAAGGTGCGGCCTGCTGCATTGCATGACCCGTACCCAGCTGCTCTGCCTGAAGCAC
This sequence comes from Shigella sp. FC1661, assembly GCF_001712525.1. NCBI lineage: Bacteria > Pseudomonadati > Pseudomonadota > Gammaproteobacteria > Enterobacterales > Enterobacteriaceae > Shigella > Shigella sp. FC1661. The sequence goes on along the minus strand of NZ_MDGW01000066.1, from coordinate 16,558 downwards.
CCAGTTAAGGTTGTCGTCTTTCAGCGCCTGTTTAAGCAGATCGCCGCCGTGACCGTACACCAGGTGAACGTGCGCTGCGCCTAATTCATTCGCAGCATCAATGACATGCTGAACCATCGCTTTCCCGGCAAGGGTATGCAGCACTTTCGGAAGATCGGAATACATGCGCGTGCCTTTGCCTGCGGCAAGGATCACTACGCTCATAGCATTATTCAACATACGCGTCCTGACTGTAATTTGAGAACGAATTTAAACCGCTTCACCTTGAAAAAACTACATTTTTTTCATCGTGAAATGGACAGAGGATAAATTGTTCAATAACGGATTATCCCCGCTGACGAAAGTGCCATTTTCGACCATCGTCACGCCTTTTGTCTGCAGAAAATTAAGGCAGTACCTTCATTTAAGCGTCAGGTGGATGTTTTTGCTCTTATTTCGATCAATGAATAAACGGGAAAACAGGGGTGTTTTATATCAGCAGGATCTATGTGAACGCTCTTCAGGACGGATCACGCGTAAAAAAAAACCAGCCTGTTTCCAGACTGGCTTTTGTGCTTTTCAAGCCGGTGTTACATCGCTTTTTTGGTCAACTCGATAACGCGCAGCTGCGCGATCGCTTTGGCCAGTTCCGCAGACGCCTGAGCGTAATCTACGTCGCCGTGAGAGCTGCTAATGTGCTCTTCAGCCTTACGTTTCGCTTCCATGGCTCGCGCTTCGTCGAGATCCTGGCCGCGAATTGCGGTGTCGGCCAGAACGGTCACGTTGCCAGACTGCACTTCAAGAATGCCGCCAGACAGATAGATAAACTCTTCGTGACCGTGCTGTTTCACGATGCGAATCATACCAGGCTTAATGGCGGTGAGCAGCGGTGCGTGGCCAGGGTAGATCCCCAGTTCACCTTCGCTACCCGTTACCTGGATTTTCTCGACCAGACCAGAGAACATTTGTTGCTCTGCGCTGACGACGTCCAGGTGGTAAGTCATTGCCATATCACCCTCCGATTAAGGCGTTAAAGTTTTTTGGCTTTTTCCACAGCTTCTTCGATGGAACCGACCATGTAGAACGCCTGCTCCGGCAGGTGATCGTATTCGCCTTCCATGATGCCTTTAAAGCCACGGATGGTGTCTTTCAGGGAGACGTATTTACCCGGAGAACCGGTGAATACTTCTGCCACGAAGAACGGCTGGGACAGGAAGCGCTGGATCTTACGAGCACGCGCTACCACCAGTTTGTCTTCTTCAGACAGTTCATCCATACCCAGGATGGCGATGATGTCTTTCAGTTCCTGATAACGTTGCAGGATGGACTGAACGCCACGCGCGGTGTCGTAGTGTTCCTGACCAACCACCAGCGGGTCCAGCTGACGGCTGGTGGAGTCCAGCGGGTCAACGGCCGGGTAGATACCCAGAGACGCGATCTGACGGCTCAGTACCACGGTTGCGTCAAGGTGCGCAAAGGTGGTTGCCGGAGACGGGTCAGTCAAGTCATCCGCAGGTACGTATACCGCCTGTACGGAGGTGATAGAACCAGTTTTGGTGGAGGTGATACGTTCCTGCAGAACGCCCATCTCTTCCGCCAGGGTCGGCTGATAACCTACCGCTGAAGGCATACGGCCCAGCAGTGCGGATACTTCCGTACCGGCCAGGGTGTAACGATAGATGTTGTCAACGAACAGCAGAACGTCACGACCTTCGTCACGGAATTTCTCAGCCATGGTCAGACCGGTCAGAGCAACGCGCAGACGGTTTCCCGGCGGCTCGTTCATCTGGCCATACACCAGGGATACTTTGTCGATAACGTTGGAGTCGGTCATTTCGTGGTAGAAGTCGTTACCCTCACGAGTACGTTCACCTACGCCCGCAAACACAGAGTAACCGGAGTGCTCGATCGCGATGTTACGAATGAGCTCCATCATGTTTACGGTTTTACCTACACCCGCACCACCGAACAGACCAACTTTACCGCCCTTAGCGAACGGACACATCAGGTCGATAACTTTGATACCGGTTTCCAGCAGTTCCTGAGAGTTTGACAGCTCTTCGTAGGAAGGTGCTGCGCGGTGAATCGCCCAACGCTCTTCTTCACCGATCTCGCCTTTCATGTCGACCGGTTCACCCAGTACGTTCATGATACGGCCCAGAGTCGCTTTACCTACCGGGACTTCGATCGGGTGTTCGAGGTCTTTTACATCCAGACCGCGACGCAGACCGTCGGAGGAACCCATTGCGATGGTACGCACGATACCGCCGCCGAGCTGCTGCTGAACTTCCAGCACCAGATGCTCATTACCATTTTGCACCTCAAGAGCATCGTACACGCGCGGTACGGCATCCTGAGGGAATTCGACGTCAACTACGGCGCCGATTACCTGGACAATCTTTCCAGTAGCCATCTTAAATCCTCTACGAAATAACCTGTTTAAACCGCGGCGGCCCCCGAGACGATCTCGGTGAGTTCCTGAGTAATGCTGGCCTGACGAGCTTTGTTGTATACCAACTGCAGCTCTTTAATCAGGCTGCCGCCATTGTCGGTCGCGGCTTTCATCGCCACCATACGGGCGGCCTGCTCGCTGGCCAGGTTTTCAACCACGCCCTGATAAACCTGAGATTCGACATAACGACGCAGCAGGGTATCCAGCAACGCCTTCGGATCGGGTTCGTACAGGTAATCCCAGGATTTATGTTTCAGATCATCATCATCTGATGCCGGTAACGGCAGCAGCTGGCTGATGGTCGGAACCTGAGACATGGTGTTAATAAATTTGTTGCTGACAATGTAAAGCTTGTCCAGACGGCCTTCGTCGTAGGCCTGCAACATCACTTTTACCGGACCGATCAGTTCGGACAGGGAAGGGTTATCCCCCATGCCGGTGACCTGGGCAACAACATTGCCGCCCACGGAGTTGAAGAACGACACGCCTTTCGAGCCGATCATTGCGAGATCGCATTGAACGCCTTTGTCGGTCCAGGTCTTCATTTCCGCCAGCAGTTTTTTGAACAGGTTAATGTTCAAACCACCGCACAAACCACGGTCGGTCGACACCACCAGGTAGCCCACGCGTTTAACGTCGCGGTCTTCCAGGTAAGGGTGCTTATATTCCAGATTACCATGTGCAAGGTGACCAATCACTTTGCGCATGGTTTCTGCATAAGGACGGCTGGCCGCCATGCGATCCTGCGATTTACGCATTTTGGAAGCGGCGACCATCTCCATCGCTTTAGTGATCTTTTGCGTGTTCTGGACGCTTGCGATCTTACTACGTATCTCTTTTGCGCCGGCCATGAGCTTCTCCTCAATGCCTTGCGGCCTGCCCTAAGGCAAGCCGCCAGACGTTACCAGGATTGGGTTGCTTTGAAGGAATCGAGGATGCCTTTCAGTTTGCCTTCGATTTCGTCGTTGTAGCCACCGGTCTGGTTGATCTCTTGCATCAACGGAGCGTGATCACGGTCGACGTAAGCCAGCAGAGCGGCTTCGAAGCTGCCAATTTTCGACAGTTCAACATCCGCCAGGTAACCACGTTCTGCTGCGAACAGAACCAGAGACTGCTGCGCAACGGACATCGGCGCATACTGTTTCTGTTTCAGCAGTTCGGTCACTTTCTGACCGTGGTCAAGCTGCTTACGTGTTGCATCGTCAAGGTCGGATGCAAACTGAGAGAACGCTGCCAGTTCACGATACTGTGCCAGAGCGGTACGGATACCACCGGACAGTTTTTTCATGATCTTGGTCTGTGCTGCACCACCAACACGGGATACGGAAATACCCGGGTTAACCGCAGGACGAATACCGGCGTTGAACAGGTTGGTTTCCAGGAAGATCTGACCATCGGTAATGGAGATTACGTTGGTCGGAACGAACGCAGAAACGTCACCCGCCTGAGTTTCGATAATCGGCAGTGCGGTCAGAGAACCGTTTTTCCCTTTCACTTCACCTTTGGTGAAGGCTTCAACGTATTCGGCGTTAACACGTGCAGCACGCTCCAGCAGACGAGAGTGGAGGTAGAAAACGTCGCCCGGGAATGCTTCACGTCCTGGCGGACGACGGAGCAGCAGGGAGATCTGACGGTAAGCAACAGCCTGTTTAGACAGGTCATCGTAAATGATCAGCGCATCTTCACCGCGGTCACGGAAGTATTCGCCCATTGCGCAACCGGCATACGGTGCCAGGTATTGCAGTGCAGCGGATTCAGACGCGGTTGCTACCACAACGATGGTGTTAGCCAGTGCGCCGTGCTCTTCCAGTTTACGTACCACGTTAGAAATGGTGGACGCTTTCTGGCCGATAGCGACATAGATACATTTGATACCGGAATCGCGCTGGTTGATGATGGCATCGATAGCCAGTGCGGTTTTACCTGTCTGACGGTCACCGATGATCAATTCACGCTGACCACGACCGATTGGGATCATGGAGTCAACGGCTTTATAACCGGTCTGTACCGGCTGATCTACGGACTGACGTTCGATAACGCCCGGAGCGATTGCTTCTACAGCAGAGAAGCCGTCGTGATCCAGCGGACCTTTACCGTCGATTGGTGCACCCAGAGTGTTAACCACACGGCCCAGCAGGCCACGGCCAACCGGAACTTCCAGGATACGGCCAGTACACTTAACTTTCATGCCTTCGGCAAGGTCAGCGTACGGACCCATAACAACCGCACCTACAGAGTCGCGCTCGAGGTTCAGTGCGATAGCGTAACGGTTACCCGGCAGGGAGATCATTTCACCCTGCATACAATCGGCCAGGCCGTGAATGCGGATAACACCGTCACTTACAGAAACAATAGTACCTTCGTTGTGAGCTTCACTCACAACATTGAACTGAGCAATGCGCTGCTTGATCAGTTCGCTGATTTCGGTGGAATTCAGTTGCATGCTCCAGTCCCCTTAAGACTGCAAGACGTCTGCAAGGCGCTCAAGACGACCGCGTACGCTGCCGTCAATGACCATATCACCCGCTCGGATGATAACGCCTGCCATTACAGACTTATCGATTTTGCAATTCAGCTTAACTTTGCGTGACAGACGTTTTTCCATCGCAGCAGAAATTTTCGCGAGCTGTTGTTCACTCAGTGCGGCAGCGGAAATGACGTCTACCTCAGCGGTAGCCTCACTCACGGCACGAAGGTGAATAAACTGCTCCAGAACATCCGGGAGCGCGTTAAGACGACCATTTTCAGCCATTACCCGAATCAGGTTCTGACCGTTTTCGTCCAGTTGCTCACCACAAACTGCGATAAACGACTCGGCGAGCGTTTCTGGCGCAAGCGCGCCAGAGAGAAGCTCTGCCATTTGTTCGTTTTTGGTTACCTCGGCGGCAAACGCCAGCATGTCCTGCCAGCGTTCTACACTTTGGTGTTCGACGGCAAAGTCAAAAGCTGCTTTGGCGTAGGGGCGAGCTACCGTAATAAATTCAGACATCAGCCCCTCCCTCCTTACAGTTCAGCGACAAGTTTATCCACGATGTCGCTGTTAGCAGCTTCATCCACGGAACGTTCGATGATCTTCTCGGCGCCAGCAACAGCCAGGATAGCAACTTGCTTACGCAGCTCTTCACGGGCACGTTTACGCTCGGCTTCAATTTCTGCCTGCGCCTGGGCCACGATTTTAGTACGTTCCTGTTCTGCCTCAGCTTTCGCTTCGTCCAGAATCTGCGAGCGGCGTTTGTTCGCCTGCTCGATGATTACCTGGGCTTCCGCTTTCGCTTTTTTCAGCTGGTCGGTCGCGCTGGCCTTTGCAAGGTCAAGGTCCTTATGTGCTCGTTCTGCGGAAGCAAGGCCGTCAGCAATTTCTTTTTGACGTTTTTCGATGGCTGCCATTAATGGCGGCCATACGTACTTCATGCAGAACAGAACGAACAGGACAAACGCGATGGCCTGGCCGAGGATTGTTGCGTTAAGATTCACAGCACAATGCCTCTATTTAGTTAACGTTCTGATATTGCTCTTTAAATAAAAGCAACGCTTACTACGCGACAGCGAACATCACGTACAGACCCAGACCTACAGCGATCATCGGGATAGCATCCACCAGACCCATAACGATAAAGAACTGAGTACGCAGCAGAGGAATCAGATCAGGTTGACGCGCTGCGCCTTCCAAGAATTTACCCCCGAGGATGCCGATACCGATCGCAGCACCGATTGCCGCCAGACCCATCATCACAGCGGCAGCCATGTACAGCAGATCCATATTCAGGTTTTCCATGACAGTCTCCAGTTTGTTTCAGTTAAAACGTAGTAGTGTTGGTAAATTAATGTTCTTCAGACGCCATCGACAGATAGACGATCGTCAGAACCATGAAGATGAAGGCTTGCAGCGTAATGATCAGGATGTGGAAAATGGCCCACGGCACATTCAGGATCCACTGTGACCACCACGGCAACAGACCAGCAATCAGAATGAAAATCAGCTCACCGGCATACATGTTACCGAACAGTCGCAAACCGAGTGAAACTGGTTTGGACAGCAGGCTTACCCCTTCAAGGATTAAGTTGACAGGAATGAACGCCCAGTGATTGAACGGCTGCAGCGTCAACTCTTTCGTGAAGCCGCCGATGCCTTTCATTTTGATGCTGTAGAACAGAATCAGGATAAATACGCCCAATGCCATAGACAGCGTTACGTTCACGTCCGCAGACGGAACCACACGCAGTGCAGGCAGACCCAGTACATGTTCAGCAATGTACGGCAGCAGGTCGATAGGCAGTAAATCCATCAGGTTCATCAGGAATACCCAGACGAAGATCGTCAGGGCCAGCGGAGCAATCAGCTTGCTTTTGCCATGGTACATGTCTTTCACGCTACCATTAACAAAGCCGATCACCAGCTCAATCGCGGTCTGAAACTTACCTGGCACACCGCTGGTCGCCTTTTTGGCTACGCTACGGAATAAAACCAGGAACAACAGACCCAGCACCACCGAGAAGAACATGGAGTCAATATTGATTGTCCAGAAGGTGGCTGGGGGGTTTTGTGGATCCACCAGCGAGAATGTACGCAGGTCCAGCTGAAGGTTATTCAGGTGGTGTCCTATGTAATCCTGCGGCGTCATATTTTCTGAAGCCATGATGCCTTTTACCCTTTGTTGTTAATTACAGCCGGTGCCAGTATCTGAACCACCAGCACCAAAACCCACGTAACGATCAGCGGCAAGAATACCGCCTTTAAAACCGCCAACGCCACCACCAGTAACACCAACATCGCCAGAACTTTGAAAGCTTCGCCAAATGCGAATGTCCAGGCCACCCGGCCTTTCGCTGGTGTATGCGCCTGGTGACGCCAGGCAAATATCATAAACAAAACGTTAGGCAGAAAGACTGCCAGGCCCCCGCTTATTGCAGAGACGCCCCAGAAGGGGTCTTTGAGGCTGAACAGCAATCCACTTGCTATCACCACCAGTAACTGAACGAGCAGAAGCTTCCGAGCAACGTTTCGACTCACGAGCGACACAGACATCACGTTTTTCACTCCTGCTCCCTTCGAGGTATGCCGCGTGTCGTATAAAACTTTCTTTAAGGCTTAGAGTCAAGCATCAAAAAGCGGTCAAATTATACGGCGCGCCCCCATGATTTCAAACAATAAGTAGCCAAAAGGTGAATAAATGTTTAAATATTTTTCCAGTGCATACAATTGCGACTTTTCTGCTAACCCTGTTCGATCATGAAAAACTGTAAATAACGCGTAAACACTGGTGATAAAGCGTGCTTCAGATCACATATTGCGCATGTTCGCGCACAGCATATTTATTTACTTGGCAAATGATGCCTTTGCAAGTTTATGATATTTCAGTCTAAAAACAGATACTGTTTTAATAAATGACATTTACACAACAAAAACCACCCATTGACATTTTTAATAATGTTTTAGCAGCCAATGATGGTTCTTAGCGCCGATTTTTAGCAGACTGATATTTTCACTAATGACTTATTTTCTGCTTACCAAAAAAAGCCACGTTATCTTGTTGATGCAAAAGAGTGAACGTGGCGTTAAATGTAACCAGTTATATCAGTAGAAAACCTGGTTGTTGTTAACAGTCTAACCGGTCAATTTTTTATGATTTTTTTGATAAAAATTAAATTTTATTTGCTTTAATCACCACCAGATGACGTTCGCCATCCAGGGCTGGAACCTGAAGTTTAACCACTGATTCGACCTGATATTCTTCGGGCAACAAAGCGATTTCATCTTCCGGCATTTGCCCTTTCAGCGCGTAGAAACGGCCTTGCTCACCAGGAAGATGGTGGCACCAGCTCACCATATCGTTCAGAGAGGCAAAAGCGCGGCTAATTACGCCATCAAATGGCGGCTCTGAAGGAAACTCTTCTACCCTGCTCTGTACTGGTTCAATATTCTCCAGTTTAAGCTCATGTTGCACCTGACGAAGGAAACGCACGCGTTTACCAAGGCTATCCAACAGAGTGAAATGGGCTTCAGGACGCACGATAGAGAGTGGAATGCCTGGCAGTCCTGGTCCGGTGCCGACATCGATAAACCGTTCACCTTGCAGATACGGTGCCACCACAATGCTATCGAGAATATGGCGTACCAGCATCTCATTAGGATCGCGGACCGAAGTCAGGTTGTACGCTTTGTTCCATTTATGCAGCATATTCACGTAGGCAATAAGCTGGTTTTTCTGGTGATCGGTAAGCGAAATACCTGCGTCTTTCAGCAGTAAGGAGAGTTTGTTGAGCACGGTGATTACCTGTTCTTGATGCGTTATGCGCTACGACGCAGCATACCCTGTTTTTTCAGCCACACCAGCAGAATGGAGATGGCCGCAGGCGTGACGCCAGAAATACGCGAAGCTTGGCCGATAGAGGCTGGTTTGTGATCGTTAAGTTTGGCGATCACTTCGTTAGAAAGACCGGATACCTGGCGGTAATCCAGTGTCGCGGGTAGCAGGGTGTTCTCGTTACGCAGCTGCTTTTCGATCTCATCTTGCTGGCGCGCGATATAACCTTCGTATTTAACCTGAATCTCAACCTGTTCCGCCGCCTGTTCGTCTGTCAACGCAGGGGCAAACGGCGTCAGCGTGGTTAATTTTTCATAAGTCATTTCCGGACGACGCAGCAGATCTTCACCACTGGCTTCACGGGAAAGCGGCGCAGTCAGGTGAGCATTCACTTCGGCTGCAGCTTCCGCCGACGGGGTTACCCAGGTCGATTTCAGACGCTGACGCTCACGCTCGATATTCTCAAGTTTCTCGTTAAAGCGCGCCCAACGTTCGTCATCCACCAGGCCCAGTTCACGACCGATTTCAGTCAAACGCAAATCCGCATTATCTTCGCGTAGCATCAGACGATATTCTGCGCGCGAAGTAAACATACGATACGGTTCTTTGGTTCCTAAAGTGCACAGGTCATCAACTAGTACGCCGAGATACGCCTGAGAACGTGCCGGAGCCCAACCTTCTTTGTCAGCAGACAGACGGGCAGCGTTAAGACCGGCCAGCAAACCTTGCGCAGCGGCTTCTTCGTAACCGGTAGTGCCGTTAATCTGACCAGCAAAGAACAGCCCCTGGATAAACTTGCTCTCCAGCGTCGGTTTCAGGTCGCGAGGATCGAAGAAGTCATACTCAATGGCATAACCCGGACGCACGATCTTCGCGTTTTCCATCCCCTGCATAGAGCGGACGATTTGCATCTGCACATCGAACGGCAGGCTGGTGGAGATACCGTTCGGATAAATTTCATTAGAGGTCAGTCCTTCCGGTTCAAGGAAGATCTGATGCTGATTTCTGTCGGCGAAGCGCATGACTTTGTCTTCGATCGACGGGCAGTAGCGTGGGCCGACACCTTCGATCACCCCTGCATACATTGGGCTACGATCGAGGTTACTGCGGATCACATCATGGGTTTTCTCGTTGGTATGAGTGATATAACACGGCACCTGCTGGGGATGCTGGGACGCATTGCCCATAAACGAGAATACCGGCATTGGGTTACCGCCATGCTGTTGCGCCAGCACACTAAAGTCGATAGTTCGAGCATCAATACGCGGTGGTGTCCCGGTTTTCAGACGACCAACGCGCAGCGGCAGTTCACGCAAACGGCGAGAAAGCGGAATGGACGGCGGATCACCAGCACGGCCACCGCTGTAATTATCCAGACCGATATGAATTTTACCGTCGAGGAACGTCCCAACGGTGAGCACGACGGCTTTGGCACGGAACTTCAGTCCCATTTGGGTAACAGCACCGACCACTCGATCGTTTTCGACAATAAGATCTTCAACCGCCTGCTGGAAGATCATCAGGTTCGGTTGGTTCTCCAGCGCCGTACGTACCGCCTGACGGTAGAGCACACGATCCGCCTGAGCTCGGGTAGCGCGAACCGCCGGTCCTTTGCTTGCGTTTAGTATCCTAAACTGGATACCCGCTTGATCGATCGCTTTCGCCATCAGACCGCCGAGTGCATCCACTTCTTTTACCAGATGTCCCTTCCCAATACCGCCGATCGCCGGGTTGCAGCTCATCTGCCCCAGAGTGTCGATATTGTGTGTCAAAAGCAGAGTCTGTTGACCCATACGCGCCGCGGCCATCGCGGCCTCGGTGCCTGCATGACCCCCGCCAATGATGATGACGTCAAAAGGATCCGGATAAAACATGGTGATTGCCTCGCATAACGCGGTATGAAAATGGATTGAAGCCCGGGCCGTGGATTCTACTCAACTTTGTCGGCTTGAGAAAGACCTGGGATCCTGGGTATTAAAAAGAAGATCTATTTATTTAGAGATCTGTTCTATTGTGATCTCTTATTAGGATCGCACTGCCCTGTGGATAACAAGGATCCGGCTTTTAAGATCAACAACCTGGAAAGGATCATTAACTGTGAATGATCGGTGATCCTGGACCGTATAAGCTGGGATCAGAATGAGGGGTTATACACAACTCAAAAACTGAACAACCGTTGTTCCTTGGATAACTACCGGTTGATCCAAGCTTCCTGACAGAGTTATCCACAGTAGATCGCACGATCTGTATACTTATTTGAGTAAATTAATCCACGATCCCAGCCATTCTTCTGCCGGATCTTCCGGAATGTCGTGATCAAGAATGTTGATCTTCAGTGTTTCGCCTGTCTGTTTTGCACCGGAATTTTTGAGTTCTGCCTCGAGTTTATCGATAGCCCCACAAAAGGTGTCATATTCACGACTACCAATACCGATTGCGCCAAAGCGGACCGCAGAAAGATCGGGCTTCTGTTCCTGCAATGCTTCATAGAAAGGAGAAAGGTTGTCCGGAATATCTCCGGCACCGTGGGTGGAGCTGATAATCAGCCAGATCCCCGAGGCAGATAAATCTTCCAACAGCGGACCGTGCAGCGTTTCGGTGGTAAAACCCGCCTCTTCCAGCTTTTCAGCCAAGTGTTCTGCTACATATTCGGCACCGCCGAGGGTGCTGCCGCTGATAAGAGTGATATCTGCCATAAACCGCCACCTTTATTAAGAGTGGCGTATTGTACGCTGTGAACGCGTTGGGATCTACCTGTGGAAAAGTATGGGATTAAAAAAGCCGATCAGGGCTTGATAGTACGCATGATCGGGTTTTGCAGGACGATCAATGTCTCGGTGGACTGAATTTCATCAATTGTTTGGATCTTGTTGATAAGTACATGCTGGAGAGCGTCGATCGAACGGCACATTACTTTTATAAAGATGCTGTAGTGGCCTGTTGTGTAATAGGCTTCAGTGACTTCATCAAGGCTTTCCAGCTTTGCCAGCGCGGAAGGGTAGTCTTTGGCGCTCTTTAATATAATGCCGATAAAGCAGCCTACGTCATAACCGAGCTGCTTCGGGCTGACATCAATACGCGCCCCGGTAATGATCCCCGCCTGCTTCATTTTCTCTACCCGAACGTGAATCGTCCCCGGACTGACGCCAAATTGTTTCGCCAGTTCGGCGTAAGCGGTGCGCGCATTGCCCATTAATGCTTCCAGGATTCCACGGTCCAGATTGTCGATCAGATAATTTTCCATAGGATTTTCTTATGCAGATTGATGATTCATTCTATTTTAGCCTTCTTTTTTAATGAATCAAAAGTGTGTTAGGCTTTTTATTGAATGATTATTGCATGTGTGTCGGTTTTTGTTGCTTAATCATAAGCAACAGGACGCAGGAGTATAAAAAATGAAAACCGCTTACATTGCCAAACAACGCCAAATTAGCTTCGTGAAATCTCACTTTTCTCGTCAACTGGAAGAATGTCTGGGGCTGATCGAAGTCCAGGCACCGATTCTTAGCCGTGTGGGGGATGGCACGCAGGATAACTTGTCGGGCTGTGAAAAAGCGGTGCAGGTAAAAGTGAAAGCTCTGCCTGATGCCCAGTTCGAAGTGGTTCATTCACTGGCGAAGTGGAAACGTCAGACCTTAGGGCAACACGACTTCAGCGCGGGCGAAGGGCTGTACACGCACATGAAAGCCCTTCGCCCCGATGAAGACCGTCTTTCTCCGTTGCACTCGGTCTATGTAGACCAGTGGGACTGGGAACGCGTAATGGGCGACGGTGAGCGTCAATTCTCGACTCTGAAAAGCACGGTAGAGGCGATCTGGGCGGGAATTAAAGCAACCGAAGCTGCGGTTAGCGAAGAGTTTGGCCTGGCACCGTTCCTGCCGGATCAGATCCACTTCGTACACAGCCAGGAGTTACTGTCTCGTTATCCGGATCTCGATGCCAAAGGGCGTGAGCGGGCGATAGCGAAAGATCTTGGCGCGGTATTCCTTGTCGGGATTGGCGGCAAGCTGAGCGATGGTCATCGCCACGACTGCGCGCACCGGATTATGATGACTGGAGCACCCCGTCAGAGCTGGGTCATGCGGGTCTGAACGGCGATATTCTGGTGTGGAACCCTGTACTGGAAGATGCGTTTGAGCTTTCTTCATGGGGATCCGCGTGGATGCCGACACGCTGAAGCATCAGCTGGCGCTGACCGGTGATGAAGATCGTCTGCAGCTGGAATGGCATCAGGCGCTGCTGCGCGGTGAAATGCCGCAGACCATCGGCGGCGGTATCGGCCAGTCTCGTTTGACTATGCTGCTGCTGCAACTGCCGCATATCGGCCAGGTTCAGTGTGGAGTATGGCCAGCTGCTGTTCGCGAGAGCGTCCCTTCTCTGCTGTAATAATTTATCGCCGCCAGCGTCTGAGCAGGCGGCTTCGCATCCCGGTATCAAAGCGCCAGATATGATCGAAAATGCGCATGATGCCGGGTTTGCCGTGTGCCGACATCGCCACGGCATGAAAGCGATGCTGATGTACCCGCTGCAGCTCTTTCACTTTACTCGTCACGTCGTCAGGCAACCGCTGAGCGATAAAATCAGAAATCACCACCGCATCGGCATCAAACCATTCCCTGCTTTGCAAGCGTTCCATAATGGCGCGAAAACAACTGGCAAGATCGGTGCCGCCACGAAACTGCTGGCTTAAAAAACGGATTGCTTGTTCGATGCCTTGTGGGCCTGAAAGCTCATAACGGACGATCTCGGTGGAAAATAGCATAATATAGCAGCGCCGGTTTTCTGCGAGAGCAATGCGCATCAAGGCCAGGCAGAACGCTTTCGCACACTGTTCATTAAAGCCGCCCATTGAGCCGGAAGCATCCACACAGACAATAAACGGCCCGCGCGGCTGTTCATCGTAATCTTTATGTACCACCGGACGTTCGATCACTTTTTCACGCCACGACTCACCGTGCAGGCGATAGGTGAGCAACTGTTTTTCCACCAGCCGACGGTAAAACTCATACTCCAGTTCCGTTATCCCTAGTGTCGCCAGTTCTGGCGGCAGGAGACGTAAAATATCATCGCTTTGTTGCAGACCATCAACTTGCTCAGGAACCGTCGCCGGTTCGCGCACCATGGTGCGGAAGGTTTCCATCTGCGCATCGTTGCGCGGTATTGATTTGGCTTCCCGAGAACGCCCCAGCTGCTCTGCCAGGCGTTTCAGTTCCGGCTGTTCGTTAAGAAATTCACCGTATTTCACAATCAACTGATAGTCGCCACGTTTAAGCTGGCCGGCGCTCATATCCCACAGACGACCAGCTGCGGTATTGTTATCTGCGAGAATCGGTTCAAGTTGTCCGCTCAGCGTCATGCGTTCCTGAACTTCACTTAACAGTTGTTCGCGTTCTTCTTCTAATAGCTGTTGATTTAACGTCGTTGCTTGCACGATCAGACTTAAACGCAGCGCTGGAGAAAAAGCGTGTGTAACGCTGAAGTTATTGTGCTGTTAGCATCAACCAACTGCCGGGCTTGTTCTGCCCATGGGGAATTCAGACGATGCAGTAAGTCCAGGATCTGTGGTAGCTGCACAATAAACTGCGGCGTGGAGAGGAGCTGGCTTTGCTGATAGCACATCACCTCTTCGGTGAGTTCTGGCGGGACTCGGGCATCTTTCAGCCGACTGCGCAGCGCCTCACGCCAGCGGGGAACATCATCAGTGATTGCTGCCTTCAGTCGTGGGAATTTTTCAAAGAAGACCGCCAGCTGCGGTGAGGCCAGCAGTGCGATGATCATCTCTTCGATCAATCCCTCTTCGCTGACGGCCAGCATCACATTAAGCGTATCCAGCGTTAGCATTGTTGTGCCTGGCGAATCTGTGCACCGACATCCTGTAGGCTGGCTTCAATGCGACCTAACCAGTCGCCAGGGATAAACAGACATTTTTGCTGTTCGCTGAATAAAGCGTGTTGCTTACGCCAGTCGCTTTCAAGCTCTTCCAGTTGTTGTTTTATTTCACCTGGCAGACCTTCAGCCGATGAACCGGGAAGTGCCAGCGTACTGCCTTGTAAACTTACATCGCGTACAACAAGATGTTGGGTGCTATCAACTTCCAGATTCAGTTTCTGGGCAAAGCCGATACCGTTCAGTTTGCCGCGAATTTCACCACCTTTACTCAGCCACTGTTCCAGCGCGCTACGCTCAAAGGAGATATGAACCACTTCCATATCATGCAGTTTTAACGGTTTTTGCAGCAGCAGAGTCAGAGTGGAAGCAGTAACGTTAACAGGGAGTTGATACTGCTGACGACGGCTAAAAATGCCGCCCAGACGAATTACCGTTAAGGCTGTTTTATCGCTTTGTTGCTGCTGAAGTTGCAGGTGACGTTGCACAATCGCGCCCAGGCGGGTCAACATCCCTTGCTGTTGCCAGGCGTGACCGGTCATCAATACATCAATTTGTTGTTGTATCAAATTCAGGCTTTGCGCGTCATACCACAGGCAATCTTTCAGCAAAATGAGATCTACCGGGGCAACAGCACTGCGACCGCTAAAAAAGGCGCTGGCCTGCAATAATCGGATCGCTTTTTTCCAGCGACGATCCGAGACATAAGGCGCATCCGGTAATTTATCCAGTTGCTGGCGCAGCATAAAAATCAGCTCAAATACATGATCGGGCAGCGTAATTTCACCAATCTCTTTCTGCCAGCGTTCATATTCTTCATCTGTGACCTGCAAGGCATCAGGAACCGGATTGTCGTTTTCATCCTGTTGACTGGTCAGCATGGAGCGGAAATTCGCTTTATCCTGCACTTTATCTAACCACAGACGAATCAGCATGCGGTCATATAACGCTTCCAGACTGCTGTCTGCTTCCGGCAGCTCGTTGGAGGCCGCCACCAGCAGACGCATCGGGATTTTTTCTACGTGTGCACCGTTGCGGAACTGGCGCTCGTTAATGGCGGTGAGCAAGGTATTAAGAATTGCCGGGCCCGCTTTCCAGATCTCATCC
This sequence comes from Shigella sp. FC1661, assembly GCF_001712525.1. Taxonomy (NCBI): domain Bacteria; kingdom Pseudomonadati; phylum Pseudomonadota; class Gammaproteobacteria; order Enterobacterales; family Enterobacteriaceae; genus Shigella; species Shigella sp. FC1661. The sequence continues at coordinate 829 of NZ_MDGW01000066.1, read as the reverse complement.
AGAAAGACAATTTCTGCTTCCGGCAGGTAACCGCTGGTTAAACGTTCATAGCGCCCTTCATCTTTTAGCGCCTGAATAGAAAGGGGACCAAAAACTTCTTCCGGCGTGGAGAAGCGGGTCATCAGATATTCAAACGCGCGGGCATTCTGAAAGGCGAATTTTAAGCGCCGGGCGATCAAACTTTTGGCAATACCTGGCGGGCCAAGGAGGAACACACTTTCACCACTTAATGCCGCTAATAAACACAAGCGGATGGCGTGGCTACGTTCATAAAGCCCTTTTCCAACGAACTGCTCAGGCGGGAAATTCTTTCCGCTAATAAATGAGGGTGAGCCATAATGAAGTGGCGTCCTTTCGTCAAAAGTTCTGCGTAAATTGCGAGTATAGACGTTTCTTGCTGGTGGCTAAAATAGTCTCAAAGGGGGGTAATGCCAGTCAGTTAAGCAACTGACTGGCTCTTTTTCGGGGCTGTGGGGTATTTCCAGGGCCTCTCCTTTACCACTCTCGGGAAGGCCCTTTCCCTTCTCGTCGGTAATTTCACAAGTTGTCCCATACTTGCAAGATCGCGCATCAGCTCCGGTATACGTCCCGGTGAAGCGCCCTGCAATGTCATCAGCATTCTCATCACCATTCCGCATGATTCTGAGAAACTCAGTTGATTCGGCCAGTAACCTTTCAGATGTTCCGCCATTTTAATCATCTGATATCTCACCAGATTATAAGCCAGTAAGACACCCCACAGCTCTTGCTCCACAAGCTCCGGCTTTTTACTTCTCAGCGTCAGCCTGCTCAGTTGCATCGTCTGTTTTATCTCCCTGTATCCCAGTTC
>NZ_MDGW01000054.1:0-10178 GCF_001712525.1 Shigella sp. FC1661 | reverse complement strand
GATCGAGGTTCACAGTACTGCGCATACGATTACCGGGTCATACAGGAGCAGTCTGGTCTGAAAACATCAATGTCGCGTAAAGGTCACTGTTACGACAACGCTCCGATGGAAAGCTTCTGGGGAACGCTGAAAAATGAGAGCCTGAGCCACTATCGTTTTAATAACCGGGATGAAGCCATCTCAGTAATACGGGAATACATTGAGATTTTCTACAATCGTCAGCGTCGTCACTCTCGTCTGGGGAATATCTCCCCGGCAGCCTTCAGGGAAAAATATCATCAGATGGCTGCTTAAAAAAAGAACAAATGGTAGTGTCCGCTATTGCCAGTACACCTCACCGGGTGGCATGGATAAACCCGGAAGAGAGTAAATCAAACCGCGCAATTGGCGTTGCGCTGAATGATACTGCATGTCGCGTATTGAAAAAACAAATCGGGAATCATCACCGTTGGGTATTTGTGTATAAGGAAAGCTGTACCAAACCAGACGGAACGAAAGCGCCAACAGTCAGGAAGATGCGGTATGACGCAAACACAGCCTGGAAAGCGGCGCTGAGACGAGCAGGTATTGATGATTTCAGATTTCACGACTTGAGACACACCTGGGCAAGTTGGCTGGTTCAGGCCGGAGTCCCGTTATCAGTGTTACAGGAAATGGGAGGCTGGGAGTCTATCGAAATGGTTCGTCGATATGCTCACCTCGCACCTAATCACCTTACCGAACACGCACGGCAAATAGACTCGATTCTGAACCCATCGGTCCCAAATTTGTCCCAGTCAAGAAATAAGGAACGTACTAATGATGTGTAACTTATTGATTTAAATGGTGCCGATAATAGGAGTCGAACCTACGACCTTCGCATTACGAATGCGCTGCTCTACCAACTGAGCTATATCGGCCCTGAAAGGACATGTTCACGAACGTGAATCACGGTGGACAAGGTTAAAACTAACCGGGCGATGCGTCAATGGCCTTGTGAATCAAATGGCTACTTTTGCATCACCCGGTTTTATTTACGCACGAATGGTGTAATCACCAATGCCGATCCACTTGTAAGTGGTCAGTGCTTCCAGCCCCATTGGGCCACGCGCGTGGAGTTTTTGTGTGCTTACCGCCACTTCCGCACCCAGACCAAACTGGCCGCCGTCGGTAAAACGCGTAGAGGCGTTAACGTAAACAGCGGACGAATCCACTTCGTTAACAAAACGCTGGGCGTTGCGCATATCGCAGGTCAGGATCGCATCGGAGTGTTGTGTGCCGTGTTCACGAATATGGGCGATGGCATCGTCAAGATCGCTGACGATTTTGACGTTCAAATCTAATGACAGAAACTCATCGTCATACTCTTCGGCTTTAACAGCAACCACCTTCGCAGGGCCTGCCTGCAACTGCGCCAGTGCAGCTGCATCTGCGTGTAATGTCACGCCGCTTTCCGCCATTTGTTTGCTTAATGCGGGCAGGAAGCTATCGGCGATGTTTTTATTCACCAGCAACGTTTCAACCGTATTACATGTGCTCGGACGCTGAGTTTTCGCGTTGACGATCACTTTTAATGCTTCAGCGATCTCTACACTTTCATCAACGTAAATATGGCATACGCCTATACCACCTGTGATCACCGGGATTGTCGACTGTTCACGGCACAGTTTATGCAAACCAGCGCCACCACGCGGGATCAGCATGTCGATGTATTTATCCATACGCAGCATTTCACTGACCAGCGCACGGTCAGGATTATCAATCGCCTGCACGGCACCCGCCGGTAAGCCGCAGGATTTCAGGGCGTCCTGAATCACCGCCACCGTTGCAGCGTTAGTGCGACACGTTTCTTTGCCACCGCGCAGGATCACCGCATTACCGGTTTTCAGGCACAGCGAAGCGACATCAACCGTCACGTTCGGGCGCGCTTCATAAATCACGCCAATAACCCCCAGCGGTACGCGACGACGCTCAAGACGCAGGCCGCTGTCCAGTACGCCGCCATCGATTACCTGCCCCACCGGATCGGCGAGGTTGCACACCTGACGTACATCGTCGGCAATGCCTTTCAGCCGTGCGGGCGTCAGTGCCAGACGGTCAAGCATCGCTTCGCTAAGGCCATTGGCTCGCGCGTCAGCAACATCCTGGGCGTTAGCGTTGAGGATGATTTCGCTTTGTGCTTCCAGTTCATCGGCGATTTTTTCCAGCACGCGATTTTTTTCGCGGCTGGAGAGTTGCGCTAATTTATACGAGGCTTGCTTCGCGGCAATGCCCATTTGTTCCAGCATCGGCCAGCTCCTTAACGGGTAATCATGTCATCACGGTGAACGGCAACCGGGCCGTATTCATATCCCAGTATTGCATCAATTTCTTGCGAGTGGTGTCCGGCAATACGGCGTAATGCATCGCTGTTGTAACGACTGACACCGTGGGCGATATCGCGACCTTCGAGGTTGCAAATGCGGATGACTTCACCACGCGAGAAATTGCCAGTCACGCTTTTAATGCCTTTCGGCAACAGGGAGCTGCCGCGTTCCAGAATGGCGGCAGTTGCCCCTTCATCTACCGTGATTTCACCCGCCGGCGCGCACCGAAAATCCAGCGTTTACGGTTTTCAAGCGGAGTCGCCTGGGCATGGAACAGCGTACCGACGGAAATGCCTTCCATCACATCACCAATAACGCCCGGCTTGCTGCCCGCGGCAATAATGGTGTCGATACCCGCACGGCAAGCCACGTCAGCGGCCTGCAATTTGGTACTCATGCCGCCAGTTCCGAGGCCTGAAACGCTGTCACCGGCAATCGCGCGCAGTGCGTCATCAATGCCGTAAACATCTTTAATCAGTTCTGCCTGCGGATTGCTGCGCGGGTCAGCGGTATACAAACCTTTTTGATCGGTCAGCAGCAACAGTTTATCGGCACCCGCCAGAATCGCCGCCAGCGCAGAAAGGTTATCGTTATCGCCGACTTTAATCTCTGCCGTAGCGACAGCATCGTTCTCATTGATTACCGGAACGATATTGTTATCGAGCAACGCACGCAGGGTGTCGCGGGCGTTCAGGAAGCGTTCACGGTCTTCCATATCAGCACGGGTCAGCAGCATTTGCCCGACGTGAATGCCATAAATCGAAAACAGCTGTTCCCACAGTTGAATCAGTCGACTCTGCCCTACCGCTGCCAGCAGTTGTTTCGAGGCGATAGTCGCTGGCAGTTCCGGGTAACCCAGGTGCTCACGTCCGGCGGCGATCGCGCCCGACGTCACAATAACAATCCGATGCCCGGCGGCATGTAACTGCGCGCACTGGCGAACAAGTTCAACGATATGGGCACGGTTCAGACGGCGCGATCCGCCTGTTAGCACACTGGTGCCGAGTTTTACCACCAGCGTCTGGCTGTCACTCATGATTCTCTGCCATTCAATTTTAGGAAAAATGATATCAAACGAACGTTTTAGCAGGACTGTCGTCGGTTGCCAACCATCTGCGAGCAAAGCATGGCGTTTTGTTGCGCGGGATCAGCAAGCCTAGCGGCAGTTGTTTACGCTTTTATTACAGATTTAATAAATTACCACATTTTAAGAATATTATTAATCTGTAATATATCTTTAACAATCTCAGGTTAAAAACTTTCCTGTTTTCAACGGGGCTCTCCCGCTGAATATTCGCGCGTTAATTAAAATCAGGAATGAAAATGAAAAAGAGCACTCTGGCATTAGTGGTGATGGGCATTGTGGCATCTGCATCCGTACAGGCCGCAGAAATATATAACAAAGACGGTAATAAACTGGATGTCTATGGCAAAGTTAAAGCCATGCATTATATGAGTGATAACGACAGTAAAGATGGCGACCAGAGTTATATCCGTTTTGGTTTTAAAGGCGAAACACAAATTAACGATCAACTGACTGGTTATGGTCGTTGGGAAGCAGAGTTTGCCGGTAATAAAGCAGAGAGTGATACTGCACAGCAAAAAACGCGTCTCGCTTTTGCCGGGTTGAAATATAAAGATTTGGGTTCTTTCGATTATGGTCGTAAGCTGGGCGCGTTGTATGACGTGGAAGCCTGGACCGATATGTTCCCGGAATTTGGTGGCGACTCCTCGGCGCAGACCGACAACTTTATGACCAAACGCGCCAGCGGTCTGGCGACGTATCGGAACACCGACTTCTTCGGCGTTATCGATGGCCTGAACTTAACCCTGCAATATCAAGGGAAAAACGAAAACCGCGACGTTAAAAAGCAAAACGGCGATGGCTTCGGCACGTCATTGACATATGACTTTGGCGGCAGCGATTTCGCCATTAGTGGGGCCTATACCAACTCAGATCGCACCAACGAGCAGAACCTGCAAAGCCGTGGCACAGGCAAGCGTGCAGAAGCATGGGCAACAGGTCTGAAATACGATGCCAATAATATTTATCTGGCAACTTTCTATTCTGAAACTCGCAAAATGACGCCAATAACTGGCGGCTTTGCCAATAAGACACAGAACTTTGAAGCGGTCGCTCAATACCAGTTTGACTTTGGTCTGCGTCCATCGCTGGGTTATGTCTTATCGAAAGGGAAAGATATTGAGGGCATCGGTGGTGAAGATCTGGTTAATTATATCGACGTCGGTGCTACGTATTATTTCAACAAAAATATGTCAGCATTTGTTGATTATAAAATCAACCAACTGGATAGCGATAACAAATTGAATATTAATAATGATGATATTGTCGCGATTGGGATGACGTATCAGTTTTAATAGATATTGCCGGATGTGATGCATCCGGCACATTTCACTCACGCCGTTAACTTCACCGGCTCGTCACGAAAATCATCCGCCGGTTCCAGCTTCAGATTCAGCGTCGTCAGCAGTTCACGCAGCTTCTCGTGAAACTCACGCAGGGTGTGCTCCAGTCGTTCAACCACTTCAGTATCTTTTACAGGAACACTCTTCCAGTCGCCTGCTTTATCGAACAGACCAAACTGGTAGCTGTAGGTAAAACGGGATTCCTGCGCTTCCAGCTCCATCCACCAGCCCCAGAATTCACGCACTTCCGGTGCCGGTTTCACGTTGACGCATACAGCCAGACAATCGAAAAAGAATCGATTATCTTCGCACTTACCTTCACGAATATACGGGCCTAGTGCGGTAAATTTTTTGATCAATCTGCTCTTCGGGTGTCCACTCGGTAACGTCATTGCTATCTCCTGTTGTGATGCAACTGTTTTACCAAATTGGCAAAATTTAGCAAATTTTTAACACAAGCGTTTTTCGATCCAGCCGGTGATTTCCTGAAGACCTTTGTCAAAATTCCGATACACCGGGTTAAATGGGATCTCTAATAATTTACCGTCAGCAGATGATGAGGTGATTAAGCGTGAGTCCTCTTCCGGGCTGAACGGATCGTTCTTCCAGTAGCCTGATAACATTGGCGTTGGGCAGCGACGTCCCAGCAATCCTTGCACTTTTAATGAATAGCGATTCAGCTCCACGCGTAACGCTTCGTCGGAAGCATCATGCATCCCCAAACGACTCGCCAGAACGTCAAGATACATTTCCGGCACCTGTTGCTGGCACTTAAAATCACTCAACAGGGTATGAACTACCGGACCAAGACAGGCAACCGCTTTCAGACGCGGCGATTCAAGATATGCCAGACGCACGGCAACGTTAGCGCCGAAACGGAAACCAAAGGCCGCGACGCGAGTGTGATCCACCCACGGTACGTTAGGCAGCGCCTTTAAGACGTGCTGATGCAACAGGCTGGAGTCCTGGGTGAGCTTCCATTTTGAAGAAAAGCCCACCGACGGCATATCAATAGTCAGCATCACAATGCCGCGCGGCGCAAAATAACGTTCATACAGGCTGTAATAGTCCGTCTGCATCGCATCCAGACCACCACACATTAATACTGTCGGGAACGGGCCATCGCCTTTCGGCATATGCAAAAAGCCGGTGATGGGCGCACCGCCGGGTACGGTAAACTCCATCTGCCGCATCGTGCCCGGCAGACGCTGGGCGGCCTCTTCATAGGCGCGGTTTGATAAAGCCTGCGCTTGCTCGGCCAGGTCATCTCCTTTCAGATGAGGATAGGCGGCAATGTTGTACAACGTAGCCGCATGCAGCCAGTGTCGACCACTGAGTTGCGGATCTTCTTCCGCACAGGCTTTTTGTTGCCACACCATCGCCTGGGTGGCCCACTCATAAATCCAGTTGCCACCACGGTAGCCAATCACAGTATCGTATAAATCATCGTCGGTACGTTCAGCATCGCTCATCACAATACGTGCCTGGACGTCGAGGATTTCACGTGGGTCAATACCGCGCCAGATCCACATCAGACGGTTAATCATGCGATACCAGTGAGGGATGGTTTTACCATCAAGAGCCGACTGCACAGGCGGTTGTGCGCCGTGATTAAAGCGGCGGACTAGCGTCGAGGTTTCAGGATGTTTAAAGCGGGGTTTGAACAGGGTTTCGCTCAGGTTTGCCTGTGTCATGGATGCAGCCTCCAGAATACTTACTGGAAACTATTGTAACCTGCCTGAAGTTAAAAAGAACAACGCCCGGCAGTGCCAGGCGTTGAAAAGATTAGCGACCGGAGATTGGCGGGACGAATACGACGCCCATATCCCACGGCTGTTCGATCCAGGTATCTTGCGGAATATCAACAACATAGTCATCAACCAGCGGACGACCAGCCGGTTTTGCGAAGATGGTGACAAAGTGCGCTTTTGGATACATTTCACGAATCGCAACAGCAGTACCACCGGTATCCACCAGGTCATCAATAACTATGAAGCCTTCGCCATCGCCTTCTGCGCATTTCAGCACTTTAAGCTCTCGCTGGTTGTCGTGATCGTAGCTGGAAATACAAACGGTATCGACATGACGAATACCCAGTTCACGCGCCAGTAACGCACCCGGTACCAGACCGCCACGGCTTACGGCAATAATGCCTTTCCATTGTTCAGAAGGCATCAGTCGGCTTGCGAGTTTACGTGCATGGATCTGCAACATGTCCCAGGTGACGATGTATTTTTCGCTCATGTGAAGTGTCCCAGCCTGTTTATCTACGGCTTAAAAAGTGTTCGAGGGGAAAATAGGTTGCGCGAGATTATAGAGATCTGGCGCACTAAAAACCAGTATTTCACATGAGTCCGCGTCTTTTTACGCACTGCCTCTCCCTGACGCGGGATAAAGTGGTATTCTCAAACATATCTCGCAAGCCTGTCTTGTGTTGACAACATTTTCTGCTAACCCTGTGACCTGCAATACTGTTTTGCGGGTGATCGACAAGGAGACTTAACGTGTCTGAACTGTCTCAATTATCTCCACAGCCGCTGTGGGATATTTTTGCCAAAATCTGTTCTATTCCTCACCCGTCCTATCATGAAGAGCAACTCGCTGAATACATTGTTGGTTGGGCAAAAGAGAAAGGTTTCCATGTCGAACGCGATCAGGTAGGTAATATCCTGATTCGTAAACCTGCTACCGCAGGTATGGAAAATCGTAAACCGGTCGTCTTACAGGCCCACCTCGATATGGTGCCGCAGAAAAATAACGACACCGTGCATGACTTCACGAAAGATCCTATCCAGCCTTATATTGATGGCGAATGGGTTAAAGCGCGCGGCACCACGCTGGGTGCGGATAACGGCATTGGTATGGCCTCTGCACTGGCGGTTCTGGCTGACGAAAACGTGGTTCACGGTCCGCTGGAAGTGCTGCTGACCATGACCGAAGAAGCCGGTATGGACGGTGCTTTTGGCTTACAGAGCAACTGGTTGCAGGCTGATATTCTGATTAACACCGACTCCGAAGAAGAAGGTGAAATCTACATGGGTTGTGCGGGGGGTATCGACTTCACCTCCAACCTGCATTTAGATCGTGAAGCGGTTCCAGCTGGTTTTGAAACCTTCAAGTTAACCTTAAAAGGTCTGAAAGGCGGTCACTCCGGCGGTGAAATCCACGTTGGCCTGGGTAATGCCAACAAACTGCTGGTGCGCTTCCTGGCGGGTCATGCAGAAGAACTGGACCTGCGCCTTATCGATTTCAACGGCGGCACACTGCGTAACGCCATCCCGCGTGAAGCCTTTGCGACCATTGCTGTCGCAGCTGATAAAGTCGACGCACTGAAATCTCTGGTGAATACCTATCAGGAGATCCTGAAAAACGAGCTGGCAGAGAAAGAGAAAAATCTGGCCTTGTTGCTGGACTCTGTAGCGAACGATAAAGCTGCCCTGATTGCGAAATCTCGCGATACCTTTATTCGTCTGCTGAACGCCACCCCGAACGGTGTGATCCGCAACTCCGATGTAGCCAAAGGTGTGGTTGAAACCTCCCTGAACGTCGGTGTGGTGACCATGACTGACAATAACGTAGAAATTCACTGCCTGATCCGTTCACTGATCGACAGCGGTAAAGACTACGTGGTGAGCATGCTGGATTCGCTGGGTAAACTGGCTGGCGCGAAAACCGAAGCGAAAGGCGCATATCCTGGCTGGCAGCCGGACGCTAATTCTCCGGTGATGCATCTGGTACGTGAAACCTATCAGCGCCTGTTCAACAAGACGCCGAACATCCAGATTATCCACGCGGGCCTGGAATGTGGTCTGTTCAAAAAACCGTATCCGGAAATGGACATGGTTTCTATCGGGCCAACTATCACCGGTCCACACTCTCCGGATGAGCAAGTTCACATCGAAAGCGTAGGTCATTACTGGACACTGCTGACTGAACTGCTGAAAGAAATTCCGGCGAAGTAATTATTTGATTTGCTGCCGGATGGCGTTTAATCGCCTTCCGGCAGTTTCATCCTTCATTATCCTTCGATAAAAGCCATCCCTGTAAATGTCCGTCTCGGGTTGCCACGTTCAATCTGGTGATGGAACATTCGCCGCTGCGATTTCAGCACCGCGCTATTTTCCTGTTGCTGCTGCTCCAGCTTCCAGGCAATCAGCAATCGTGCCAGCCGCTTGTTAGCATGCTGACTACGCTCTGACTGAACCTTCACGCTAATACCGGATGCCAAATGCGTGGCGCGTACCGCCGAGTCGGTTTTATTGACATGTTGACCGCCCGGCCCCGACGAACGCAGCGTCTCATACCGGATCGCATCGGATTGCTCCTGCTCATCAGCGGTAAAACGCCCAATGCCCAGAAACCAGTTTTTGCGCCCATGATGAGGCCGATACGGACTCGGACAAATCCACTGAATAGTGCCACACCAGCTTTCGCTTAATGCCCATGCGTTATCGCCATCCAGAGAAACCAGAGCTGAACGCAGCGTGTCAGAGTAGCGGCCCGTTTCTGTTTCCAACACCGTTACCGCGACGTCTTGTCGGGCAGCTTCTTTAATTAGCCTGTCCAGCGCCTTTTTCACTGCGAGACAACATTCTTCCGGCCCCTCCGCTGAGGAGAGTTGTAGCAAGATCATCCTTTTTTCCCTCCACTGTTTTTGAGCGTTAGCACCGGACGCAGCCGCGCGACAGGAATAATTAAACCGGCCTGCACCAGACATTGCACCACGCTTTCAGCCGATTTATAGGCTTGTGGCGCTTCTTCAAAGATGAGTTGTTTATCGCGACAAATTATCCGACTGCCAAGTTCAGTCCGCGAGAGTTGCGTCACCGTGTATTTCGCTGCCAGACGCCATTTACACTCGGTGCGCCCCCATTTACGCCCTGCCCCATGCGCCAGCGAGTGGAGCGTTTTTTCGTTCGCAACAGGCTGTACAATCCAGGAGTAATCACCAGACCGTTGTCATCCGGCGTGGCACCTTTACGATGCAACCAGCCCTGTTGATCGCCGATTTGACACGCGCTAACAAAGTTATGCGCCACATCCAGAACCGGACTTCCCGTGGCCTTAACTTGTTGCATTATGCGCAAAGCGATCATCTGGCGATTAATACACGCAAACGCCAGCGCATCGTCATGTTCCGCAATATACCGTAGCGCGTCGTCACTGCCTTGAGGCAAACCATGATGCGAGAACGAGGCAATATGCCGCTGTAAAATAGACTGCCCCGTTACTTTATTCGTACCCCTTATAATGGGGTGTTAGCCAGCCAGACCCGGCATGATTACTGCCCCCAGTCGTCCATGATCCGGGGGGTGATGTCACCGGGTCTGGTGGGGCGCTGGTAACCGCTAATAGGGGTCAGGTCAGGCACTTTTGCCGGGACCGTCTGTAACGTGGATGCCGGTA
>NZ_MDGW01000053.1:0-10334 GCF_001712525.1 Shigella sp. FC1661 | reverse complement strand
CTAAATCACGTCAGCGCTGGCTGTTTTACGCGTATGACAGGATACGGAGGACGGTTGTGGCGCACGTCTTCGGTGAACGCACTCTGGCCACACTGGAGCGTCTTCTGAGCCTGCTGTCGGCCTTTGAGGTCGTGGTATGGATGACGGATGGCTGGCCGCTGTATGAATCACGCCTGAAGGGAAAGCTGCACGTTATCAGCAAGCGTTACACTCAGCGCATTGAGCGACATAATCTGAATCTGAGACAACATCTGGCAAGGCTGGGACGGAAGTCACTGTCGTTCTCAAAATCGGTGGAGCTGCATGACAAGGTCATCGGGCATTATCTGAACATAAAACACTATCAGTAAGTTGGAGTCATTACCCCTAACCTTCGCAAGAGGTCGCTTCACGCGATAAATCTGAAACGAAACCTGACAGCGCGCCCCGCTTCTGACAAAATAGGCGCATCCCCTTCGACCTACGTAACAGATGGAATCCTCTCTCTGATGGCAGCAAAGATTATTGACGGTAAAACGATTGCGCAGCAGGTGCGCTCTGAAGTTGCTCAAAAAGTTCAGGCGCGTATTGCAGCCGGACTGCGGGCACCAGGACTGGCCGTTGTGCTGGTGGGTAGTAACCCTGCATCGCAAATTTATGTCGCAAGCAAACGCAAGGCTTGTGAAGAAGTCGGGTTCGTCTCCCGCTCTTATGACCTCCCGGAAACCACCAGCGAAGCGGAGCTGTTGGAGCTTATCGATGCGCTGAATGCCGACAACACCATCGATGGCATTCTGGTTCAACTGCCGTTACCGGCGGGTATTGATAACGTCAAAGTGCTGGAACGTATTCATCCGGACAAAGACGTGGACGGTTTCCATCCTTATAACGTCGGTCGTCTGTGCCAGCGCGCGCCGCGTCTGCGTCCCTGCACCCCGCGCGGTATCGTCACGCTGCTTGAGCGTTACAACATTGATACCTTCGGCCTCAACGCCGTGGTGATTGGCGCATCGAATATCGTCGGTCGTCCAATGAGCATGGAACTGTTGCTCGCAGGTTGCACCACTACCGTGACTCACCGTTTCACTAAAAATCTGCGTCACCACGTAGAAAATGCCGATCTGTTGATCGTTGCCGTCGGCAAGCCGGGCTTTATTCCTGGTGACTGGATCAAAGAAGGCGCAATTGTGATTGATGTCGGCATCAACCGTCTGGAAAATGGCAAAGTTGTGGGCGACGTCGTGTTTGAAGACGCGGCTAAACGCGCCTCATACATTACGCCTGTTCCGGGCGGCGTTGGCCCGATGACGGTTGCCACGCTGATTGAAAACACGCTTCAGGCGTGCGTTGAATATCATGATCCACAGGGTGAGTAACATGGCGACATTTTCTTTAGGTAAACACCCGCACGTTGAGCTGTGCGATTTGCTGAAACTGGAAGGCTGGAGCGAAAGCGGCGCGCAGGCGAAAATCGCGATTGCCGAAGGCCAGGTGAAAGTCGACGGTGCGGTTGAAACGCGCAAACGCTGCAAAATCGTCGCCGGTCAGACAGTGAGTTTTGCAGGTCACAGCGTACAGGTTGTTGCCTGATCCCTTTCCCGCCTGTATCAACAGGCCGGTTCTCTTTTCAGACTTTTGCCCTCTACGCCCCGTTCATCCATGCTGATAGCATCGACATTTTGCCGAAGCGACCATCATGCCAACCGTTATTACGCACGCCGCCGTTCCCCTATGCATTGGTTTAGGGTTGGGTTCGAAAGTCATCCCTCCGCGTCTGTTATTTGCCGGAATCATCCTGGCGATGCTGCCCGACGCCGACGTATTGTCGTTTAAATTTGGCGTTGCTTACGGCAATGTTTTTGGTCATCGCGGGTTTACCCATTCGCTGGTGTTTGCGTTTGTTGTCCCGCTGTTATGTGTGCTGATTGGACGCCGATGGTTCAGGGCTGGGCTGATTCGCTGCTGGCTGTTTTTAACCGTCTCGTTGCTATCGCACAGCTTGCTGGATTCGGTAACCACTGGCGGTAAGGGCGTTGGCTGGCTGTGGCCGTGGTCAGATGAACGCTTTTTCGCTCCCTGGCAGGTGATTAAAGTCGCGCCGTTTGCATTGTCTCGTTACACCACGCCGTACGGGCATCAGGTGATAATTTCTGAATTGATGTGGGTGTGGTTGCCGGGGATGGTGCTTATGGGAATGTTGTGGTGGCGCAGGCGATAACCGGATGCGAAAACTCGCATCCGGCAACAGCGCAATTACTTACGACGCCAGGTGGTCCCTTGCGGGCCATCTTCCAGCACGATCCCCATCTCGTTAAGACGGTCACGCGCCGCATCTGCCGCCGCCCAGTCTTTCGCTTTACGGGCATCCAGACGCTGTTGAATTAACGCTTCAATCTCAGCCACTTCGCTGTCGTCTGCCTGCGCGCCGCTTTGCAGGAACGCTTCCGGTTCTTGCTCCAGCAGGCCCAATACAGCGGAAAGTTTACGCAGGTGAGATGCCATTGCATTCGCCGCTGCCATATCTTCTGCTTTCAGACGGTTTACTTCACGCGCCATATCAAACAGTACGGAATAGGCTTCCGGGGTGTTGAAATCGTCGTCCATCGCTTCAATAAAGCGCGCTTCAAACGCTTCGCCACCGGCAGGCGCAACGGTTTTATCTGTGCCGCGCAGCGCAGTGTAGAGACGCTCCAGCGCCGCACGCGTCTGCTTCAGGTTCTCTTCGCTGTAGTTCAACTGGCTGCGATAGTGGCCCGACATCAGGAAGTAACGCACGGTTTCCGCGTCGTAGTATTTCAGCACATCGCGCACGGTAAAGAAGTTACCCAGCGATTTGGACATCTTCTCGCGGTCAACCATCACCATTCCGGAGTGCATCCAGTAGTTCACATACTGACCATCATGGGCACAGGTGGACTGCGCGATTTCGTTCTCGTGGTGCGGGAACATCAGGTCTGAACCGCCGCCGTGGATATCAAAGTGGTTACCCAGCTGCTTGCAGTTCATGGCCGAACATTCAATGTGCCAGCCAGGACGACCCGCGCCCCACGGAGACGGCCAGCTCGGTTCGCCCTCTTTCGACATCTTCCACAGAACGAAGTCCATCGGGTTGCGTTTGTCATCAACCACGTCAACGCGCGCGCCAGCCTGCAGCTGGTCGAGATCCTGACGCGACAGCACGCCATAAGTCGGATCGGTCGGGACGTCGAACATCACGTCGCCGTTGTCAGCCACATAAGCGTGACCTTTGGCGATCAGTTGTTCAGTGAGTTCAATAATTTCTGCGATATGGTGCGTCGCGCGCGGCTCCATATCCGGGCGCAGAATGTTCAAAGCATCAAAATCTTTGTGCATTTCGGCGATCATGCGATCCACCAGCGCCACAAAGCTTTCGCCATTTTCATTGGCGCGTTTGATGATTTTGTCGTCGATATCGGTAATGTTGCGCACATACTTCAGCTTATAGCCGAGGAAACGCAGATAGCGCGCAACCACGTCAAAAGCAACAAAGGTACGCCCGTGACCGATATGACAGAGATCGTAAACGGTGATTCCACACACGTACATGCCGACTTCCCCGGCGTGAATAGGCTTAAATTCCTCTTTTTGGCGTGTCAGAGTATTGAAGATTTTTAGCATCGAAGATTCCGTTTAGACATGTGTGGGTAATTGAGTTGCGTATAATACCCATATTTCCCGCGCGAATCAGCATACATTGCGTGATGATCCGATCGTGCGGTTATGCTATAACACCACCCTATATATGACCCGAACCGGGTTGAAGCACCAATCAAACGGAACAGGATGCAAAAATGGTTACTTTCCACACCAATCACGGCGATATTGTCATCAAAACTTTTGACGATAAAGCACCTGAAACAGTTAAAAACTTCCTGGACTACTGCCGCGAAGGTTTTTACAACAACACCATTTTCCACCGTGTTATCAACGGCTTTATGATTCAGGGCGGCGGTTTTGAACCGGGCATGAAACAAAAAGCCACCAAAGAACCGATCAAAAACGAAGCCAACAACGGTCTGAAAAATACCCGTGGTACGCTGGCAATGGCCCGTACTCAGGCTCCGCACTCTGCAACTGCACAGTTCTTCATCAACGTGGTTGATAACGACTTCCTGAACTTCTCTGGCGAAAGCCTGCAAGGTTGGGGCTACTGCGTGTTTGCTGAAGTGGTTGAAGGCATGGACGTGGTAGACAAAATCAAAGGTGTTGCAACCGGTCGTAGCGGTATGCACCAGGACGTGCCAAAAGAAGACGTTATCATTGAAAGCGTGACCGTTAGCGAGTAATCGTGGCGACACTCTTTATTGCAGATCTTCATCTCTGCGTGGAAGAACCGGCGATCACCGCCGGTTTTCTGCGTTTTTTAGCGGGGGAAGCTCGCAAGGCCGACGCGCTGTATATTCTTGGCGATCTGTTTGAAGCGTGGATTGGCGACGACGATCCCAATCCACTCCATCGCCAGATGGCGGCAGCGATCAAAGCGGTGTCCGATTCCGGCGTTCCCTGTTATTTCATTCATGGCAACCGTGATTTTCTGCTCGGCAAACGCTTTGCCCGTGAAAGTGGCATGACGTTATTGCCGGAAGAAAAGGTGCTCGAACTTTATGGCCGCCGGGTGTTGATTATGCATGGCGACACGCTGTGCACCGATGACGCGGGTTATCAGGCTTTTCGCGCCAAAGTCCACAAACCCTGGCTGCAAATGCTATTCCTCGCCCTGCCGTTGTTTGTGCGCAAACGCATTGCCGCGCGAATGCGCGCGAACAGCAAAGAAGCCAACAGCAGTAAATCGCTGGCGATCATGGACGTTAACCAAAACGCAGTGGTCAGTGCGATGGAAAAACATCAGGTGCAATGGCTGATCCACGGGCATACCCATCGCCCGGCGGTGCATGAACTTATCGCCAACCAGCAACCTGCTTTTCGCGTGGTACTGGGTGCCTGGCATACGGAAGGTTCGATGGTGAAAGTCACGGCGGATGACGTTGAGCTGATTCATTTTCCGTTTTAAAAAAACCACAACTTTGCTGATTTCACAGCCACGCAACCGTTTTCCTTGCTCTCTTTCCGTGCTATTCTCTGTGCCCTCTAAAGCCGAGAGTTGTGCACCACAGGAGTTTTAAGACGCATGTCTTCCCGCAATAATCCGGCGCGTGTCGCCATCGTGATGGGGTCCAAAAGCGACTGGGCTACCATGCAGTTCGCCGCCGAAATCTTCGAAATCCTGAATGTCCCGCACCACGTTGAAGTGGTTTCTGCTCACCGCACCCCCGATAAACTGTTCAGCTTCGCCGAAAGCGCCGAAGAGAACGGTTATCAGGTGATTATTGCGGGCGCAGGTGGCGCAGCGCACCTGCCAGGCATGATTGCCGCCAAAACGCTGGTGCCGGTGCTGGGCGTGCCAGTACAGAGCGCCGCACTGAGCGGTGTCGATAGCCTCTACTCCATCGTACAAATGCCGCGCGGCATTCCGGTGGGTACGCTGGCGATTGGTAAAGCTGGCGCGGCAAACGCGGCATTACTGGCAGCACAAATTCTCGCGACTCACGATAAAGAGCTACACCAGCGTCTGAATGACTGGCGCAAAGCCCAGACCGACGAAGTGCTGGAAAACCCGGACCCGCGAGGTGCGGCATGAAACAGGTTTGCGTCCTCGGTAACGGGCAGTTAGGCCGTATGCTGCGTCAGGCAGGCGAACCGTTAGGCATTGCTGTCTGGCCGGTCGGGCTGGACGCTGAACCGGCGGCGGTGCCTTTTCAACAAAGCGTGATTACCGCTGAGATCGAACGCTGGCCGGAAACCGTATTAACCCGCGAGCTGGCGCGTCATCCGGCCTTTGTGAACCGCGATGTGTTCCCGATTATTGCTGACCGTCTGACTCAGAAGCAGCTTTTCGATAAGCTCCACCTGCCGACCGCGCCGTGGCAGTTACTTGCCGATCGCAGCGAGTGGCCTGCGGTGTTTGATCGTTTAGGTGAACTGGCGATTGTTAAGCGTCGCACTGGTGGCTATGACGGTCGCGGTCAATGGCGTTTACGCGCCAATGAAACCGAACAGTTACCGGCAGAGTGTTACGGCGAATGTATTGTCGAGCAGGGCATTAACTTCTCTGGTGAAGTGTCGCTGGTTGGCGCGCGCGGCTTTGATGGCAGCACCGTGTTTTATCCGCTGACGCATAACCTGCATCAGGACGGTATTTTGCGCACCAGCGTCGCTTTTCCGCAGGCCAACGCACAGCAGCAGGCGCAAGCCGAAGAGATGCTGTCGGCGATTATGCAGGAGCTGGGCTATGTGGGCGTGATGACGATGGAGTGTTTTGTCACCCCGCAAGGTCTGCTGATCAACGAACTGGCTCCGCGTGTGCATAACAGCGGTCACTGGACACAAAACGGTGCCAGCATCAGCCAGTTTGAGCTGCATCTGCGGGCGATTACCGCTCTGCCGTTACCGCAACCAGTAGTGAATAATCCGTCGGTGATGATCAATCTGATTGGTAGCGATGCGAATTATGACTGGCTGAAATTGCCGCTGGTGCATCTGCACTGGTACGACAAAGAAGTCCGTCCGGGGCGTAAAGTGGGGCATCTGAATTTGACCGACAGCGACACATCGCGTCTGACTGCGACGCTGGAAGCCTTAATCCCGCTGCTGCCGCCAGAGTATGCCAGCGGCGTGATTTGGGCGCAGAGTAAGTTCAGTTAAGCAGGTGCTCATTTGATTGCCGGATGCGGCGTAAACGCCTTATCCGGCTTACCGCTCCGGTACCCATTGTAGGCCTGATAAGACGCGTCAAGCGTCGCATCAGGCATGGTGCACCGATTGCCGGATGCTCTCATCACTACAGCGAAATACAGGTCCCCGCTTCGCCCGCCAGCGTCTCTTCAATTCGCGATAACGCCCCAATCCACGCGGGTTTACTACGGCTTCTGACATAACCACTCACCGCCGTTACCTTCGGCCCCATCGAACCATCGGCTTTGGCAAATGGCGCTAACTCATCCGGTGTGGCATGGCGAATGGCACGTTGCTGCGGCGTTCCTCAGTTTTCATATACCGCATCAGCATCGGTGAGGATCACCAGTCCATCGGCATTAATCTGCTCGGCGAGCAACGTAGTGGCGAGATCTTTATCAATCACCGCTTCACTCCCTGCCCCATCTTCCGTCACAGGCACACCGCCGCCGCCACTGCAAATCACCACATGCCCCTCTTTGAGCAACAACTCGATGGCTTCGCTGTCGAGAATTTTACGCGGTTGCGGAGACGCCACCACCCGGCGCAAATATTTACCATCACGTTTCATCTGCCAGCCGTAAGCCGCTTCCAGTGCCTCTTGTTCTTCTGGCTGATAAACCGGACCAATAAATTTCTCTGGCTGCAAAAACGCCGGATCATCAGGCGAAACCTCAATGCGCGTCAGCACCGTCGTAACAGGCGGTATCTGCGGCTGTGCGCTCAAGCTCTGCGCCAGCATATAGCCAATCATCCCCTGGCTTTCCGCCACCAGCACATCCAGCGGATACGGTTCTACCTCTTTCCACGCCAGATTCTGTAACGCCAGCAGCCCCACCTGCGGCCCGTTGCCGTGAACAATCGCCAGCCGATAAGAACGGGCCAGGCGTGCCAGCGCGGGTACAGCACTGGCGATATTGCGATATTGATTTTCCGCCGTCAGCACCTCACCGCGCTGGAGTAAGGCGTTGCCCCCAAAAGCTACAACCAGTGTTTTCATGGTTTTTCTTGTAATAATTGTTGGCCAAGCCAGAACCCCAGCAGCGTATCTGCCCCTGACGTATGCCCCAGCGCCAGCAGCGAATCAATCGCAACAGCGGTACGTTTCGGGCAACTCAGAGCATGGACAAAGTGCAGGAGTGGCGAGGCGAAATATCCTTGCGCGGCATAACGTAAATAACTGACGCTCACCGCTGTGGTAACGAGTTGAAGATTGTCGGAACAGGCAAAAAACGGGCGACCGGCGCGCGCATCTAAAGCGCCATAATACCAAGCCGCCAGCAGCATTCCGCTCAACGTGTCATCATGACTTGGCGTTAATCCGGGGCCTTTACCCAGCCAGTGCAGCCAGTCGGTCTTAACGCCATTGAGCGCGGCCTGAAAACAGTGACGAAACTGGCGTAATTCAGCGGTCAGCGGATCGCTTGCCGCCATCGCCAGTGGTCCGAAAAGTCCGGTTTCCTCCGCGCGTTGCATCCATGCAGCTGCAAGCGGTTGAGGATGCGAAGGCGGCGTAATACGCAGCAAACAATAACGCTGTGGCTGTTTAACCGTGAAACGCCCGAGGCGAATCCCTTGAGCCACAACCTGTGGTCGTTCATTGCCGCATAATCCACCGCATAACGCATCGAATTGCGCGCGGCGAAGCACCCATCCTCCGGGGCCGAAACCACTACCCTGACGATGCAGCGTTAACAGTTCGCCGCTTTCCGTCATCAGGTTAATCGCCCGCCGCCACACTCCCGCTAACCGCCAGGACTGGCGATAATTCGGTGCGCTACTGCTGGCAAGCAGAGGATGGATGATCGTCATTGCGCGTTCCTCAACCAATCCCCATGCTTTCAGCCAGTGCTTCCAGCGCCTGTTCAAAGCACGCCAGCGGTGCCCGCACGGTGCCTGCGCCAATCTGCCCGATCCCCGCCTCTTTATGGGCGATACCGGTATTGATGAGTGGCGTAATGCCGGTTTCTACCACGCGACGAATATCCAGCCCCAGGCACGCGCCCTGAAAATCCCAGCCTGGGATCTGCAACTGCATATTGCGTTCAAGGTAAATTTCCGCCATCTCTTCAGATACCGCCCTGGCCGCTTCCATGCCACCCGCACCGACAAAGCGCGTTACGCCAGGCGCTGCGATCATTGCCGCACCTCCGATACCAAAGGTTTCGGTAATCGCGCTATCGCCCATATCCGGGTTCGCCTGCTCCTGCGAGAAGCCGGTGAAAACAGACCTTGCGGAGTGTTTACAGGCGCAGTAAACCAGCGTTCACCCAGCCCGCTTACCCGAATCCCGAACATATTGCCGTTGCGGGTCATAGCCGTAACGATGCTGCCTGCGCGGATCATCGCGCCAGCATCCATCGCCGCCTTGCAGTAGGCCATCGCGAGGTTGAGGAAGAACTGATCGGTCACGCTGAGGAAATCGATCACTTCCGCAATGTGCTGTTTATCATGATCGAGGCGAGCAATTTGTGGGGCCAGCGTACGCATTAACAGTGCTGAGGAAGCAATATTGCGTTGATGGAACTCATCGCCCATCGTAATGCCCTGCGCCATCATCGCCGTGAGATCGATACCGCGCTCCATGCGCCCCAGCGCCGCGCTTAATACTGGCATTAACACATCGCGCATCCAGCGATGGCGAGTCAGGACATCTTCGCCGTAAGCGCCAAAACGCATCACTTTGCCGATACCTTCGTTGAGGTTGCAGTACGCCCGGTTGCCGTCGGTCACGTTCTCGACCACCAGCATTGGCATACTGGCAGAAGTAATGCCGCCCATTGGCCCGACGGCATTCACATGGTGACAAGGAATGAAGTTCACTTCCCCCTGGTCCAGCATCGCCAGTGCCTGCGCTTCATCTTTCGCCCAGCCTTCGAACAGACATGCGCCCACGCACGCCCCTTTCATGGGTCCGGTCATCTCCTGCCAGCGCATTGGCGGCCCGGCGTGAAGCAGTGTTTTGCCCTCGTTTAGTTCGCTGATAAGTGAAAAAGCCGGTTGCACATCCAGCCAGTGTGGACGAGCACGACGAATTTGTTCGATAACCGCAGCATTGGCTTGCGCCACTGATGTAAACATGGGAACCCCTTATTGCAAACGTTCTAATAAACGAGCCAGTTTTTTATTGCCGCCGGCGACTGGCGACCATTGGTAATGCACAACCGGTTTGCTGGCGCTTTGTAGCTCCAGCGCAAAGCTGCGTAATCCGATGTTAATCACGGCGACGTTTTCCAGTAATGACGGTGGGTAATGACTCCAACTTATTGATAGTGTTTTATGTTCAGATAATGCCCGATGACTTTGTCATGCAGCTCCACCGATTTTGAGAACGACAGCGACTTCCGTCCCAGCCGTGCCAGGTGCTGCCTCAGATTCAGGTTATGCCGCTCAATTCGCTGCGTATATCGCTTGCTGATTACGTGCAGCTTTCCCTTCAGGCGGGATTCATACAGTGGCCAGCCATCCGTCATCCATATCACCACGTCAAAGGGTGACAGCAAGCTCATAAGACGCCCCTGCGTCGCCATAGTGCGTTCACCGAATACGTGCGCAACAACCGTCTTCCGGAGCCTGTCATACGCGTAAAACAGCCAGCGCTG
>NZ_MDGW01000052.1:0-10366 GCF_001712525.1 Shigella sp. FC1661 | reverse complement strand
TTTCTGGTGCGTACCGGGCTGAGAGGCGGTGTAAGTGAACTGTAGTTGCCATGTTTTACGGCAATGAGAGCAGAGATAGCGCTGATGTCCGGCAGTGCTTTTGCCGTTACGCACCACGCCTTCAGTAGCGGAGCAGGAAGGACATCTGATGGAAATGGAAGCCACGCAAGCACCTTAAAATCACCATCATACACTAAATCAGTAAGTTGGCAGCATTACCCCATCATGGATGGAAAATGCCGATGGTGTAAAGGATGGTCGTTTTATCGTGACGCCTCCTCTGTTTGCGATGAAGGGAAAAAAAGAGAATACCTTGCGTATTCTTGATGCAACAAATAACCAATTGCCACAGGACCGGGAAAGTTTATTCTGGATGAATGTTAAAGCGATTCCGTCAATGGATAAATCAAAATTGACTGAGAATACGCTACAGCTCGCAATTATCAGCCGCATTAAACTGTACTATCGCCCGGCTAAATTAGCGTTGCCACCCGATCAGGCCGCAGAAAAATTAAGATTTCGTCGTAGCGCGAATTCTCTGACGCTGATTAACCCGACACCCTATTATCTGACGGTAACAGAGTTGAATGCCGGAACCCGGGTTCTTGAAAATGCATTGGTGCCTCCAATGGGCGAAAGCACGGTTAAATTGCCTTCTGATGCAGGAAGCAATATTACTTACCGAACAATAAATGATTATGGCGCACTTACCCCCAAAATGACGGGCGTAATGGAATAACGCAGGGGGAATTTCTCGCCTGAATAAAAAGAATTGACTGCCGGGTAATTTTAAACCGGAGGAATAATGTCATATCTGAATTTAAGACTTTACCAGCGAAACACACAATGCTTGCATATTCGTAAGCATCGTTTGGCTGGTTTTTTGTCCGGCTCGTTGTCGCCTGTGCTTTTGCCGCACAGGCACCTTTGTCATCTGCCGAACTCTATTTTAATCCGCGCTTTTTAGCGGATGATCCCCAGGCTGTGGCCGATTTATCGCGTTTTGAAAATGGGCAAGAATTACCGCCAGGGACGTATCGCGTCGATATCTATTTGAATAATGGTTATATGGCAACGCGTGATGTCACATTTAATACGGGCGACAGTGAACAAGGGATTGTTCCCTGCCTGACACGCGCGCAACTTGCCAGTATGGGGCTGAATGCGGCTTCTGTCTCCGGTATGAATCTGCTGGCAGATGATGCCTGCGTGCCATTAACCTCAATGATCCATGACGCTACTGCGCATCTGGATGTTGGTCAGCAGCGACTGAACCTGACGATCCCTCAGGCATTTATGAGTAATCGCGCGCGTGGTTATATTCCTCCTGAGTTATGGGATCCCGGTATTAATGCCGGATTGCTCAATTATAATTTCAGCGGAAATAGTGTACAGAATCGGATTTGGGGTAACAGCCATTATGCATATTTAAACCTACAGAGTGGGTTAAATATTGGTGCGTGGTGTTTACGCGACAATACCAGCTGGAGTTATAACAGTAGCGACAGATCATCAGGTAGCAAAAATAAATGGCAGCATATCAATACCTGGCTTGAGCGAGACATAATACCGTTACGTTCCCGGCTGACGCTGGGTGATGGTTATACCCAGGGCGATATTTTCGATGGTATTAACTTTCGCGGCGCACAATTGGCCTCAGATGACAATATGTTACCCGATAGCCAAAGAGGATTTGCCCCGGTGATCCACGGTATTGCTCGTGGTACTGCACAGGTCACTATTAAACAAAATGGGTATGACATTTATAATAGTACGGTGCCACCGGGGCCTTTTACCATCAACGATATCTATGCCGCAGGTAATAGTGGTGACTTGCAGGTAACGATCAAAGAGGCTGACGGCAGCACGCAGATTTTTACCGTACCCTATTCGTCAGTCCCGCTTTTGCAACGTGAAGGGCATACTCGTTATTCCATTACGGCAGGAGAATACCGTAGTGGAAATACGCAGCAGGAAAAACCCCGCTTTTTCCAAAGTACATTACTCCACGGCCTTCCGGCTGGCTGGACAATATATGGTGGAACGCAACTGGCGGATCGTTATCGTGCTTTTAATTTCGGTATCGGGAAAAACATGGGGGCACTGGGCGCTCTGTCTGTGGATATGACGCAGGCTAATTCCACACTTCCCGATGACAGTCAGCATGACGGACAATCGGTGCGTTTTCTCTATAACAAATCGCTCAATGAGTCAGGCACGAATATTCAGTTAGTGGGTTACCGTTATTCGACCAGCGGATATTTTAATTTCGCTGATACAACATACAGTCGAATGAATGGCTACAACATCGAAACACAGGATGGAGTTATTCAGGTTAAGCCGAAATTCACCGACTATTACAACCTCGCTTATAACAAACGCGGGAAATTACAGCTCACCGTTACTCAGCAACTCGGGCGCACATCAACACTGTATTTGAGTGGTAGCCATCAAACTTATTGGGGAACGAGTAATGTCGATGAGCAATTCTAGGCTGGATTAAATACTGCGTTCGAAGATATCAACTGGACGCTCAGCTATAGCCTGACGAAAAACGCCGGGCAAAAAGGACGGGATCAGATGTTAGCGCTTAACGTCAATATTCCTTTCAGCCACTGGCTGCGTTCTGACAGTAAATCTCAGTGGCGACATGCCAGTGCCAGCTACAGCATGTCACACGATCTCAACGGTCGGATGACCAATCTGGCTGGTGTATACGGTACGTTGCTGGAAGACAACAACCTCAGCTATAGCGTGCAAACCGGCTATGCCGGGGGAGGCGATGGTAATAGCGGAAGTACAGGCTACGCCACGCTGAATTATCGCGGTGGTTACGGCAATGCCAATATCGGTTACAGCCATAGCGATGATATTAAGCAGCTCTATTACGGAGTCAGCGGTGGGGTACTGGCTCATGCCAATGGCGTAACGCTGGGGCAGCCGTTAAACGATACGGTGGTACTTGTTAAAGCGCCTGGCGCAAAAGATGCAAAAGTCGAAAACCAGACGGGGGTGCGTACCGACTGGCGCGGTTATGCCGTGCTGCCTTATGCCACCGAATATCGGGAAAACAGAGTGGCGCTGGATACCAATACCCTGGCTGATAACGTCGATTTAGATAACGCGGTCGCTAACGTTGTTCCCACTCGTGGGGCGATCGTGCGAGCAGAGTTTAAAGCGCGCGTTGGGATAAAACTGCTCATGACGCTAACCCACAATAATAAGCCGCTGCCGTTTGGGGCGATGGTGACATCAGAGAGTAGCCAGAGTAGCGGCATTGTTGCGGATAATGGTCAGGTTTACCTCAGCGGAATGCCTTTAGCGGGAAAAGTTCAGGTGAAATGGGGAGAAGAGGAAAATGCTCACTGTATCGCCAATTATCAACTGCCACCAGAGAGTCAGCAGCAGTTATTAACCCAGCTATCAGCTGAATGTCGTTAAGGGGGCGTGATGAGAAACAAACCTTTTTATCTTCTGTGCGCTTTTTTGTGGCTGGCGGTAAGTCGCGTTTTGGCTGCGGATAGCACGATTACTATCCGCGGCTATGTCAGAGATAACGGCTGTAGTGTGGCCGCTGAATCAACCAATTTTACTGTTGATCTGATGGAAAACGCGGCGAAGCAATTTAACAACATTGGTGCAACGACTCCTGTCGTTCCATTTCGTATTTTGCTGTCACCCTGTGGTAACGCCGTTTCTGCCGTAAAGGTTGGGTTTACCGGCGTTGCAGATAGCCACAATGCCAACCTGCTTGCACTTGAAAATACGGTGTCTGCGGCTTCGGGACTGGGAATACAGCTTCTGAATGAGCAGCAAAATCAGATACCCCTTAATGCTCTATCGTCCGCGATTTCGTGGACGACCCTGACGCCGGGTAAACCAAATACGTTGAATTTTTACGCCCGGCTAATGGCGACACAGGTGCCTGTCACTGCGGGGCATATCAATGCCACGGCTACCTTCACTCTTGAATATCAGTAACTGGAGATGCTCATGAAATGGCGCAAACGTGGGTATTTATTGGCGGCAATATTGGCGCTCGCAAGTGCGACAATACAGGCAGCCGATGTCACCATCACGGTGAACGGTAAGGTCGTCGCCAAACCGTGCACAGTTTCCACCACCAATGCCACGGTTGATCTCGGCGATCTTTATTCTTTCAGTCTGATGTCTGCCGGGGCGGCATCGGCCTGGCATGATGTTGCGCTTGAGTTGACTAATTGTCCGGTGGGAACGTCGAGGGTCACTGCCAGCTTCAGCGGGGCAGCCGACAGTACCGGATATTATAAAAACCAGGGGACCGCGCAAAACATCCAGTTAGAGCTACAGGATGACAGTGGCAACACATTGAATACTGGCGCAACCAAAACAGTTCAGGTGGATGATTCCTCACAATCAGCGCACTTCCCGTTACAGGTCAGAGCATTGACGGTAAATGGCGGAGCCACTCAGGGAACCATTCAGGCAGTGATTAGCATCACCTATACCTACAGCTGAACCCGAAGAGATAATTGTAATGAAACGAGTTATTACCCTGTTTGCTGTACTGCTGATGGGCTGGTCGGTAAATGCCTGGTCATTCGCCTGTAAAACCGCCAATGGTACTGCTATCCCTATTGGCGGTGGCAGCGCTAATGTTTATGTAAACCTTGCGCCTGTCGTGAATGTGGGGCAAAACCTGGTCGTAGATCTTTCGACGCAAATCTTTTGCCATAACGATTATCCGGAAACCATTACAGACTATGTCACACTGCAACGAGGCTCGGCTTATGGCGGCGTGTTATCTAATTTTTCCGGGACCGTAAAATATAGTGGCAGTAGCTATCCATTTCCGACCACCAGCGAAACGCCGCGGGTTGTTTATAATTCGAGAACGGATAAGCCGTGGCCGGTGGCGCTTTATTTGACGCCTGTGAGCAGTGCGGGCGGGGTGGCGATTAAAGCTGGCTCATTAATTGCCGTGCTTATTTTGCGACAGACCAACAACTATAACAGCGATGATTTCCAGTTTGTGTGGAATATTTACGCCAATAATGATGTGGTGGTGCCTACTGGCGGCTGCGATGTTTCTGCTCGTGATGTCACCGTTACTCTGCCGGACTACCCTGGTTCAGTGCCAATTCCTCTTACCGTTTATTGTGCGAAAAGCCAAAACCTGGGGTATTACCTCTCCGGCACAACCGCAGATGCGGGCAACTCGATTTTCACCAATATCGCGTCGTTTTCACCAGCACAGGGCGTCGGCGTACAGTTGACGCGCAACGGTACGATTATTCCAGCGAATAACACGGTATCGTTAGGAGCAGTAGGAACTTCGGCGGTAAGTCTGGGATTAACGGCAAATTACGCACGTACCGGAGGGCAGGTGACTGCAGGGAATGTGCAATCGATTATTGGCGTGACTTTTGTTTATCAATAAAGAAATCACAGGGCATTGCTAATGCAGTTACGCAATATTACCTGAAGCTAAAAACCTGCACGTTAGCCCTTTGTAGGCCAGATAAGACGCGTCAGCGTCGCATCTGGCATAAACAAAGCGCACTTTGCTGGTCTGTTCCCCTCACCCTAACCCTCTCCCCGGAGGGGCGAGGGGACTGTCCGGGCACATTTTTAGACTTTGTCATCAGTCAGAGCCTGCCATTGGCAGCTCTGGTGTTCTTTTACGCTACCTTGCTAATAATCAGCCCAACCACGGAGTTGACCAGCTCCAGCAGACCCCAGGTTTTCAACGTGTCTTTTACTGACAGGTCAAAATAATCTAAGAGGCATTGCTAATGCAGTGAATGTGTCTGAACCTGCGGTCGTTGTCAGTACCAGCATCAGACCAATGCCGAATACTACCCAGAGAATGTTAAGCACATGCATAACGTTTTACCTTACCTGGTTGAACCGTTGTTATTTTGGGCGACATGTTATGTAAATTGGTCAACCATTGTTGCGATGAATGTCACATCCTCTGATCAATAACCATCGATTACCTTTTGCTGCAATTTGCAGCAACAACCATGAGAGTGAAATTCTTGTAATTTGGTTAACCAATTTCAGAATTCGGCTTGACATATCTTACCAAAAGCTAGAACTTATACGCCATCTCATCCGATGCAACGCCACGGCTGCGGTCTGGTTGTTCATCCGGATACCTAAACAACTCCAGGGTTCCGCGTCTCTTTGCTGTGGAACCCACTATGTGAAAGAGGAAAAATCATGGAACAGACCTGGCGCTGGTACGGCCCAAACGATCTGGTTTCTTTAGCTGATGTCCGTCAGGCGGGCGCAACTGGCGTGGTTACCGCGCTGCACCATATCCCGAACGGCGAAGTATGGTCCGTAGAAGAGATCCTCAAACGCAAGGCGATCGTTGAAGACGCAGGCCTGGTGTGGTCTGTCGTAGAAAGCGTACCAATTCACGAAGATATCAAAACCCACACTGGCAACTATGAGCAGTGGATCGCTAACTATCAGCAGACTCTGCGCAACCTGGCGCAGTGCGGCATTCGCACCGTGTGCTACAACTTCATGCCGGTGCTCGACTGGACCCGTACTGACCTCGAATACGTGCTGCCAGACGGCTCCAAAGCTCTGCGCTTCGACCAGATCGAATTCGCTGCATTCGAAATGCATATCCTGAAACGTCCAGGCGCGGAAGCGGATTACACCGAAGAAGAAATTGCTCAGGCAGCTGAACGCTTCGCCACTATGAGCGATGAAGACAAAGCGCGTCTGACGCGTAACATCATTGCCGGTCTGCCGGGCGCGGAAGAAGGGTATACCCTCGACCAGTTCCGTAAGCACCTGGAGCTGTACAAAGATATCGATAAAGCGAAGCTGCGCGAAAACTTTGCCGTCTTCCTGAAAGCGATTATTCCAGTTGCTGAAGAAGTTGGCGTGCGTATGGCGGTTCACCCGGACGATCCGCCGCGCCCGATCCTCGGCCTGCCGCGCATTGTTTCCACCATTGAAGATATGCAGTGGATGGTTGATACCGTAAACAGCATGGCGAACGGTTTCACCATGTGCACCGGTTCCTACGGCGTGCGTGCTGACAACGATCTGGTTGATATGATCAAGCAGTTCGGTCCGCGTATTTACTTCACCCATCTGCGCTCCACCATGCGTGAAGATAACCCGAAAACCTTCCACGAAGCGGCGCACCTGAACAGTGACGTTGATATGTACGAAGTGGTGAAAGCGATTGTTGAAGAAGAACACCGTCGTAAAGCGGAAGGCAAAGAAGACCTGATCCCGATGCGTCCGGACCACGGTCATCAGATGCTGGACGACCTGAAGAAGAAAACCAACCCAGGTTACTCCGCAATTGGTCGTCTGAAAGGCCTGGCCGAAGTTCGCGGTGTCGAACTGGCGATCCAGCGCGCTTTCTTTAGCCGTTAATATCCACCGGCATGGCTGCGCGCCGTGCCGGTTCCTTCTTCCTTGCCGTCACTCTCTGAAGACGGATTCTGGAGTTTACGATGACTACTATTGTTGACAGCAATCTGCCGGTTGCCCGCCCGTCATGGGATCATTCTCGTCTGGAATCACGCATTGTGCATCTCGGTTGC
Organism: Shigella sp. FC1661; assembly: GCF_001712525.1. Taxonomy (NCBI): domain Bacteria; kingdom Pseudomonadati; phylum Pseudomonadota; class Gammaproteobacteria; order Enterobacterales; family Enterobacteriaceae; genus Shigella; species Shigella sp. FC1661. The sequence continues at coordinate 2,807 of NZ_MDGW01000052.1, read as the reverse complement.
GGGGCGTTTCACCGCGCACATCAGGCGCTGTATACCCATCATCTGCTGGAAAGCACCGACAGCGACTGGGGCATCTGCGAAGTTAACCTGATGCCAGGCAACGACCGCGTGCTGATCGAAAACCTGAAAAAACAGCAACTGCTGTACACCGTAGCGGAAAAAGGCGCAGAAAGCACCGAGCTGAAAATTATCGGTTCGATGAAAGAAGCGCTGCATCCGGAAATCGACGGCTGCGAAGGTATTCTCAACGCGATGGCGCGTCCGCAAACGGCGATTGTCTCTCTAACGGTCACGGAAAAAGGCTACTGCGCTGATGCGGCAAGCGGTCAACTGGATCTCAATAACCCGCTGATCAAGCACGATCTAGAAAACCCGACTGCGCCGAAGTCCGCGATTGGTTACATCGTCGAAGCCTTGCGTCTGCGTCGTGAAAAAGGGCTGAAAGCATTTACGGTGATGTCCTGCGATAACGTGCGTGAAAACGGTCATGTGGCGAAGGTCGCGGTACTGGGGCTGGCTCAGGCACGTGACCCGCAGCTGGCGGCATGGATTGAAGAGAACGTCACCTTCCCGTGCACCATGGTTGACCGCATCGTTCCGGCGGCGACGCCAGAAACCTTACAGGAAATTGCTGATCAGCTGGGTGTTTACGACCCGTGCGCCATTGCCTGCGAACCGTTCCGTCAGTGGGTGATTGAAGATAACTTCGTTAATGGTCGCCCGGACTGGGATAAAGTGGGCGCACAGTTCGTTGCAGACGTTGTGCCGTTCGAAATGATGAAGCTGCGTATGCTGAACGGCAGCCACTCTTTCCTGGCATACCTCGGTTACCTCGGCGGCTATGAAACTATTGCCGACACCATGACTAACCCGGATTATCGCAAAGCGGCCTTTGCCCTGATGATGCAGGAACAAGCGCCAACGCTGTCTATGCCGGAGGGTACGGACCTGAAGGCCTATGCGACGCTGCTGATCGAGCGTTTCAGCAACCCGTCTCTGCGTCACCGTACCTGGCAGATTGCGATGGACGGCAGCCAGAAGTTACCGCAGCGTCTGCTGGACCCGGTGCGTCTGCACCTGCAAAACGGCGGCAGCTGGCGTCACCTGGCGCTGGGCGTGGCTGGCTGGATGCGTTACACCCAGGGCGTGGATGAGCAGGGTAATGCCATTGACGTGGTCGACCCGATGCTGGCCGAGTTCCAGAAGATTAACGCGCAGTATCAGGGCGCAGACCGCGTGAAAGCGCTGCTGGGCCTGAGCGGTATTTTTGCCGATGATCTGCCGCAGAATGCCGACTTTGTTGGCGCGGTGACGGCGGCATATCAGCAGCTGTGCGAACGCGGTGCGCGCGAGTGTGTGGCTGCGCTGTAACTAACTGATTACCCTACAGACTTACTGGTCAATCAAACTGATATTTGGTTGACCAGTTTTCGTTTTTTTGCCCACCTGTACGTGCCAACTTCCAGTGCTAATGGTATAGTTTGAGATTAACGGGGGCCGTAAAATTGCCCGTTGTAGGCCGGATAAGGCGTTCACGCCGCATCCGGCAAAAATTTGATTAACCGCACCTAACGGACACAACACCATGAAATCTGCCACCTCTGCGCAAAGACCTTACCAGGAAGTCGGGGCGATGATCCGCGATCTGATCATAAAGACGCCGTACAATCCTGGCGAACGGCTGCCGCCGGAGCGTGAAATTGCAGAAATGCTTGATGTCACGCGGACGGTGGTACGTGAAGCGCTGATCATGCTGGAGATCAAAGGGCTGGTGGAAGTGCGCCGGGGTGCCGGTATCTATGTTCTTGATAGCTCAGGCAGCCACAACACAGACAGTCCGGATGCCAACGTCTGCAATGATGCCGGCCCCTTTGAATTGTTGCAGGCGCGACAGCTTCTTGAGAGCAACATCGCGGAATTTGCCGCCCTGCAGGCTACCCGCGAAGATATCGTCAAAATGCGTCAGGCATTGCAACTGGAAGAGCGTGAACTGGCTTCCAGCGCGCCGGGTAGCAGCGAAAGCGGTGACATGCAGTTCCATCTCGCCATTGCTGAAGCAACGCATAACAGCATGCTGGTGGAGTTATTCCGTCAGTCCTGGCAGTGGCGGGAAAACAATCCAATGTGGATCCAGTTGCACAGCCATCTGGATGACAGCCTGTATCGCAAAGAGTGGTTGGGCGATCACAAACAGATCCTTGCCGCGTTAATCAAAAAAGATGCCCGAGCGGCGAAGCTGGCAATGTGGCAGCATCTGGAAAACGTTAAGCAACGTCTGCTGGAATTCTCGAACGTTGACGATATTTATTTTGACGGCTATCTGTTTGATTCATGGCCGCTGGATAAAGTCGACGCCTGACTGATTATGATAAGCGCAAGGGTAAACGTTCCTTGCGCTTTCTTAAATTAAGAAGTCGCAATGAGTATTACTTTGTAAATTGCGGTAATGACTCCAACTTACTGATAGTGTTTTATGTTCAGATAATGCCCGATGACCTTGTCATGCAGCTCCACCGATTTTGAGAACGACAGTGACTTCCGTCCCAGCCTTGCCAGATGTTGTCTCAGATTCAGATTATGTCGCTCAATGCGCTGAGTGTAACGCTTGCTGATAACGTGCAGCTTTCCCTTCAGGCGTGATTCATACAGCGGCCAGCCATCCGTCATCCATACCACGACCTCAAAGGCCGACAGCAGGCTCAGAAGACGCTCCAGTGTGGCCAGAGTGCGTTCACCGAAGACGTGCGCCACAACCGTCCTCCGTATCCTGTCATACGCGTAAAACAGCCAGCGCTGACGTGATTTAG
>NZ_MDGW01000051.1:0-10442 GCF_001712525.1 Shigella sp. FC1661 | reverse complement strand
GTGCGTACCGGGCTGAGAGGCGGTGTAAGTGAACTGTAGTTGCCATGTTTTACGGCAATGAGAGCAGAGATAGCGCTGATGTCCGGCAGTGCTTTTGCCGTTACGCACCACGCCTTCAGTAGCGGAGCAGGAAGGACATCTGATGGAAATGGAAGCCACGCAAGCACCTTAAAATCACCATCATACACTAAATCAGTAAGTTGGCAGCATTACCGAAAGTCCTCGCTGGCTGATGTCACGCGGCAAGCAAGAACAGGCGGAAAGTATCCTGCGCAAAATTATGGGCAACACGCTTGCAACTCAGGCAGTACAGGAAATTAAACACTCCCTGGATCATGGCCGCAAAACCGGTGGTCGTCTGCTGATGTTTGGCGTGGGCGTGATTGTCATCGGCGTTATGCTCTCCATCTTCCAGCAATTTGTCGGCATCAATGTGGTGCTGTACTACGCGCCGGAAGTGTTCAAAACGCTGGGGGCCAGCACGGATATCGCGCTGTTGCAGACCATTATTGTCGGAGTTATCAACCTCACCTTCACCGTTCTGGCAATTATGACGGTGGATAAATTTGGTCGTAAGCCACTGCAAATTATCGGCGCACTCGGAATGGCAATCGGTATGTTTAGCCTCGGTACCGCGTTTTACACTCAGGCACCGGGTATTGTGGCGCTACTGTCGATGCTGTTCTATGTTGCTGCCTTTGCCATGTCCTGGGGTCCGGTATGCTGGGTACTGCTGTCGGAAATCTTCCCGAATGCTATTCGTGGTAAGGCGCTGGCAATCGCGGTGGCGGCCCAGTGGCTGGCGAACTACTTCGTCTCCTGGACCTTCCCGATGATGGACAAAAACTCCTAGCTGGTGGCCCATTTCCACAACGGTTTCTCCTACTGGATTTACGGGTGTATGGGCGTTCTGGCAGCACTATTTATGTGGAAATTTGTCCCGGAAACCAAAGGTAAAACCCTTGAGGAGCTGGAAGCCCTCTGGGAACCGGAAACGAAGAAAACACAACAAACTGCTACGCTGTAATCTTCCTGTCCAGCACGCCGCGCCAGTTCGGCGTGCTGTCTTTTTACTCCCGCTTCAGCCGTTTCGAATTACACAGCCACAGAGTGATCACCAGTAACAGGATCGCAGCCGAGTAGATCAACACATCCAGTGGCGATTTATGATCGACGATGATCAAGCGCACAATGGCGGTGATCCCAATATAGACAAAGTAACGTAGCGGGAAGTGAAAACCGGACTGAAAGTACTTCACAATCAGCGCGATAAATTCGAAATAGAGAAAGTAAACCACCAGCTCATATTTGCTGGTTTGTTCTGGCGCGAACAGCACATCTGCCAGATGCACCGTTTCTTTGCCGAGGAAGACAACCAAAATCAGGCCGAGGCACAGCAGGCCAAGATTGAGTACGGTCTGCAAAATGGTGGAGATAAACTCCACGCGCGGACGAGAGAGTGACGTCATAGCAGTACCTCCTTCACAGTGGCGAGCTTCCTGTATAACGCAAAAATGTGACGGAGATCTATATTTTTTGTGTATGTTTTGTTCAACCTGGATTTGGAGCGCGCCTCCACCAAAGCCGGATATACCTACCCGTAGGCCGGATAAGCCGCGCCTGGCGGCGCATCCGGCAAGACAAACCGCACCCAAGCCGGTAATTCAAAAATCACCCATTCAGGTGATTCCCAGCCACCAGTAATGCGCGAAAAATCGACAATGTTCCTCTGGAACAAATGAAACGTAACCTGATAAAGGTGGTAAAAATGAAGCCTTATTTTGCTGCTTTGATGTTATCAGTCTCTGTTCTTCCTGCTTATGCTGGTCCGCTCGGTACTGCTGATAAAGCCGACCTACCGCAAAGCAATGTCTCCAGCCCAATGATGGCCCAGTCGCTCAGGCAACCAGACCTGCAACCGATATCGACGGACAGGAAGACAGAATGTTTTCGCCTTTACACACCAGATCGCAAACCGGGGGTGAACTGCGTTCCTGATGGCTCGACAGGCCATTAAGAATGAAGGTGCCAGTGAGTGCGAAAACTGGCACCTTTCCCATGACTTAGCGGAAATTGACGCTACGGTCGCTGGTCATGTCATACAACTGGAACTTACGCCCAAGTTGCTGACCACCGTCACGCGTCAGCGGCGTCCAGCCAATCGCCGCACGGCTGCGTGTCGGGCCAGACGAGAAGAGATCCAACGGTACCGAGACATACACGCCTTTGGTGAAGTCCCCTTCGCCGTACTCCTCTTTCAAAACGTTGGTGATCGTGGCATAGCCACCCACCACCACGCCGCTGTCAAAGCGTTTGGCGATCTCCAGCGTGCCGCCTTTATCCCCTGCCAGATACTGCCCGACGCTGGCTTTCACCAACACGTCCTGGGCGAAAGATGGCGTCCAGTAGGCGGTCAGATGTCCGGTTTTCACGCTGTAGTCGGTGAATTTCATCATATCTTTTGCACTACGCCAGTCGCGCTGTTTAACGTAGTTGGCATCCAGACCAAACGCCCAGTTACTGTCCAGCGGACGATACAACACTTCGGCCCCCGCACCGCCAAACATGGTTTCGAGATAACCTCCATAGACCTGACCGTAGAAGCCGTTGCCCAGATGCTGGAAGTAGTTGGCTTGCAGGTTATTCACATAGACATCGTTCTGCACATACTCGCGCACATGGGTACGAACGCGCGGTAAGTGCGAGTCCTGCGGCGGATTGGTGTAGTTAAACTTGTCGTAGTTGTTGGCAAGATTTGCAAACAGGCTGCCGGTGGTCAGCAGATGGTCCGTCAGCCACAAATCTGCCATTCCTATCACGCCCAGCTGATACATGTAAAAGTTTTCCGGGCCACCGACCGACTGGTTCAGCACCGGATCGATATGGAAATCAAAGCGTGATTTGTCGATATACCAGCCCTGCTCGGTGGACTGCGGAACCACTGGCTCGACGCGTTTTTGCGCCAGCTTCGTTTCGTGGCCCAACGGCTCTCCGGCGAGATGATTTTTCAGGCTGGCGACATCGGTTTCCGTCGTCACCTGCGGCATGTTAAGACGATTTTCCGTAATGCGGATCGTTTTGATCCCATCCGGCAGATCGTTCATCACGATCCGATTAGCACGGATGATCCCTTCGCGCGAATCACGATATTTCACCTGCTCGCCGGTGACATACAGCGTATCGCCTTTCGCCTGGATCTGCGGATCGGCAAGTCCGGCATTGTATTTCAACAGCGTTAACTGATTCGCCACCACCGAATGCTGCAAAATGGCATCCTGCGGCTGCGGTTGATATTGCGGGCGGGCGTTATCGTTGTAAGACGGGCGCAGATCGTTAAAGTTGGTGCGCAGCGTGACGCCAAACATAAAGGTGTTGCCACGTTCATAGCTAAGGTTAACGTCGGCCCAATCGGTAACGCGATAAATCGCACCGACGTTAAACTTACTTTTTTGCTCCAGCTTCCCGACAAAATCCTGCTGATAATTATTGCCTTCATACTCCAGTTTCAGGCGCAGCGGTTGCCAGGGCGTCTGGTATTCCACGCCGCCAAACAGTGAGGCAGGACCGTGGAACATCTGGCTACCGTCGATAGATCCCGCCTGTTTGTAGCTGTTATCGCGATAGCAATATTTATCACTGGCTGAACAGAGCGGATTTTTCACATTACCGCTGGTGCCCAGATAACCCCAGCCCAGGCCGAGCGTAAAATCGAACGGCCCCCAGGCTTTGCTGGCAACAAGATATTCCGCATCAAACAGCCCCGTACCGCCGATATCCCTCGCACCAACCGCCACTTGCGGCAGCCAGTAACTCTCTTCCCACAAACGCAGTTTGAGATCGAAGGCTTTATCTTTATACGTTTGATCGCCAGAGAACGCTTCGACGCTGCTGTACTGCCGGGTGCGCACGTCGGTGTAGCGCAGCGTTGTTTCCAGCCACGGGAAGAGTTGCACTGAAGCTGAGTAATAACGGTACTGATCGTTATCGCGATAGTTCAGGCTCAACTCCCCTTCCCGCGCCATGCGTGCGGTGGGCGTTTGTAATAATCCTACGCCACCGAAATCCGACTGCGACGGGCCAATGGGCGCAGGATATGTTTCGCCGTAGCAAGCCATGCTAATGCCCAGCGCCAGTAAGCTAAGCAGATGTCTTTTTTTCATTATTGGGGTATCCGCTGCGTCAGAGTCTGAAGAATGTCGGCGTTAAGGGCATCAGGCGTCTCACTCCAGACGGAGTCCGCGAGGCCAACATAAATAATGCTGCCGGGCATCGGCTCTACGTGACTCTTGTTCCAGTAAGCCACCGGCGCTTTTTGCGTGCGTCCGTCCGGGTAAACCACCCACGCGTAGCTGCGATCCGCACCGCTAAGCAGGTTCTGCCCGGAGAGATAGCTCGCCACGTCGCGACCTGGAGTGAATGGCTGCTTGCCAGGACGGCTGATAAGCCCGAACAACGTGACCGTGGACGGCGGTGGTCCGACCCACAGCGTGTAGTTGCCCTGCAACGGTGGGTTACCGCGTTCGGCAACGCGCACGATATCGGGATCAAGATTGATTTTTTGCCTGCCCGTCACTTTCAACGCCTGAATTTGCTGGCGTAAGGCGTTAATGGCGGCGGCATCGTCGGCGCTGGAGTCTGCGGCCTGTTCAGCCAGCCGTGTCAGCAACGCCTGCTGCTGACGCAATGCTGCCGCCGTTGCCAGCTCTTCGCTAATCACCGCACCGGGCCACCAGCTGTTTGCCAGCCGCGGTTGGCCTACCAGATCGATTAAATGCTCTGCGCCTGTTAGTGTTTTGGCCTCACTGCTGCCATTGCTGAACACCTTGACGGTTCCTGCCGCGAAGACCGATGACGCTCCCACACTCAAAAGCAACGCGACAAAAGTTTGTTTAATCATTGTTTTGCCGCCTTGATGAGAGTGGTTTTCACCGGGAAATAATCCGCGCCGAGATACTGTTCCGACTGGCGAATTTGCCCTTCGCTGTCGATCCAGTAGCGGTTATGCCAGCGCGCCTGGTCGGTGGAGACTTCTTCGTCCAGCACGCGAACCAGGGTTTCATCGCTGCCGACTTTGACGGTATCGGTGCCATCCCATTTGAAGACTGAGCGTGCGGTGGCGTAGCGTACCTGCTGGTACTCGGTCCAGCCCATCGTGCGCGTCCATGTTGCACCATCAACAATTTGTGCGGGTTTAATCAGCGGGTCGGCGGCAAGGTTATTCACTTCAATCAGGTTGTCGCCGCCAAGCAAAGTCTTCACCAGACGACCATGTTGTGTGACAAGAGTGGCTTGATCCTGAGTGACCCATTTTTGTTGTCCGTCTTCAGCGAAGGCCAGCACCACAAACAATTGCGGCCCGCCATTAAGCTGCATGTACTGGCTGGCGTAGGGCATATTTTGAATATCATCGTCCGTCAGCTGTACGCCTGGCGTGCCGAACAGACTGTCCCACAGTGAATTGCCCAGCTCTTTAGTCTGGCTGAACAGGCCTGTAATAGCAGGCAGATAAGAATGAGTGCAGGTCGCTTCACGACTCTTCTCCAGAGGGGCAGAATAACCACACCGGAGTGTGGTTATGGTAAATCCCTTCATACTTCAAGCCACAGATGCAATGACTCAAATTATTTTGGGGATACATACTTTATTACTGGGTACTGGTGGTCGTGGTTGTGGTGGTCCCGGTATTAGAACCATCACCGCCACCGGTTGCCGCGAGCGCGACACCCACCGCCGAGCTTACGGTGCTGACGCTGGTCGCGGAGGAACTACCCGCCGAAACCGACGTTGCTGCCGACCCTGCCGCTTCGCCCACCTGTACAGGTGCAGCCCACGCAGAAGTCGCCGCAAGCGCAGATATGGCAAAAATGCCATACAGAACTTTTTTTCATAACAATTTCCCTTCATTGAATGAATGGAGATTTACCCAAAAACATTTCGGGCGGGATCGAGTATACACAACTAAAGCATGCGAATTACGGCGCGGGGAATTAGCGATGGCGTTTTAGGACAATTGGAATGAATATCAAATATAAGCTTCAACTTATATTTAAATAACAATAAAAATCATAAACTTAAAATAAAAACAAAAGTAATTAATCTGCGTATTCTCCGAAATAAACAACGATTAAAAATCTATTTTAGGATTAACCTCACGGTATGATTTCCGTTAAATCACAGACAAGGGGATTTATCTGATAAAACAATGCCGACTTATTGTCGGCATTGTTTTTAAGGTTATTTAACTCCTCATACTATGCATTAATGTCGATATTGGCATCAGGCTCCGGTTGCCGGATGCGGCGTAAACGCCTTATCCGGCCTACATATCGGCATCAGGCACGCATGATGATTAACCGCGCCACGCTTTATAGCGGTTAATCAGACCATTGGTCGAGCTATCGTGGCTGCTGATTTCTTTGTCATCTTTCAGCTCTGGCAGAATACGGTTCGCCAGTTGTTTACCCAACTCCACGCCCCACTGGTCGAAGGTAAAGATGTTCAGGATCACGCCCTGAGTAAAGATTTTGTGCTCATACAGCGCAATCAACGCCCCCAGGCTGAACGGAGTGATTTCGCGCAGCAGGATGGAGTTGGTCGGGCGGTTACCTTCGAACACTTTGAACGGCACCACGTAGTCAAGCGTTGCCGGATCTTTACCCTGATCGCGATATTCCTGCTCAACCACTTCGCGGGATTTACCAAACGCCAGCGCTTCGGTCTGGGCGAAGAAGTTAGACAGCAGTTTCTGGTGGTGATCAGAGAGCGGGTTATGGGTGATAGCCGGGGCGATGAAATCGCACGGTACCATTTTGGTTCCCTGGTGGATCAGCTGGTAGAACGCGTGCTGACCGTTAGTGCCTGGTTCACCCCAGATAATCGGGCCAGTCTGGTAATCCACAACGTTACCGTTACGGTCAACATACTTACCGTTGGACTCCATATTGCCCTGCTGGAAGTACGCCGCGAAACGGTGCATATACTGGTCATACGGCAGAATCGCTTCAGTTTCCGCACCAAAGAAATTGTTGTACCAGATGCCAATCAGCGCCAGCAGGACAGGCAGGTTTTTCTCGGCAGGCGTGGTGGAGAAATGCTTGTCCATCGCGTGTGCGCCAGAAAGCAGTTCAACGAAGTTATCAAAGCCGATGGAGAGAACAATCGACAGGCCAATCGCTGACCACAAAGAGTAACGGCCGCCGACCCAGTCCCAGAACTCGAACATGTTGGCAGTATCAATACCAAACTCGCCAACGGCTTTGGCATTGGTGGAAAGCGCCGCAAAGTGTTTTGCAACGTGTTTTTCATCACCTGCCGCTTTCAGGAACCAGTCACGCGCGCTATGGGCGTTGGTCATAGTTTCCTGAGTGGTGAAGGTTTTAGATGCTACCAAGAACAGCGTGGTTTCCGGGTTTACTTTTTTCAGCACTTCAGCGATGTGAGTCCCATCGACGTTAGAAACAAAGTGCATGTTCAGGTGATTTTTGTACGGACGCAGTGCTTCGGTCACCATGTTCGGGCCGAGGTCAGAACCACCGATCCCGATGTTCACTACGTCAGTGATTGCTTTGCCGGTATAACCCTTCCACTCACCGGAGATAATCGCTTCCGAGAAGGTTTTCATCTTCTCCAGCACCGCGTTGACTTCCGGCATTACGTCTTTGCCATCAACCAGAATCGGGGTATTGCTACGGTTACGCAGCGCTACGTGCAGCACGGCGCGGTTTTCAGTGCGGTTGATCTTCTCGCCAGAGAACATCGACTTAATCGCGCCCGCCAGATCGCACTCTTTCGCCAGATCCTGTAATTTCGCCAGCGTCTCTTCAGTGATGCGGTTTTTGGAGTAATCCACCAGCATCTGATCGTCGAATGTTGCGGAGAACTTAGAAAAACGATCGCCGTCTTTAGCAAAAAGATCGGCGATCGTAACGTCTTTCATTTCATCGAAGTGTTTCTGTAGTGCCTGCCAGGCAGCGGTCTGCGTTGGATTGATGTTTTTCATTAGCAATACTCTTCTGATTTTGAGAATTGTGACTTTGGAAGATTGTAGCGCCAGTCACAGAAAAATGTGATGGTTTTAGTGCCGTTAGCGTAATGTTGAGTGTAAACCCTTAGCGCAGTGAAGCATTTATTAGCTGAACTACTGACCGCCAGGAGTGGATGAAAAATCCGCATGACCCCGTCGTTGACAACCGCCCCGCTCACCCTTTATTTATAAATGTACTACCTGCGCTAGCGCAGGCCAGAAGAGGCGCGTTGCCCAAGTAACGGTGTTGGAGGAGCCAGTCCTGTGATAACACCTGAGGGGGTGCATCGCCGAGGTGATTGAACTGCTGGCCACGTTCATCATCGGCTACAGGGGCTGAATCCCCTGGGTTGTCACCAGAAGCGTTCGCAGTCGGGCGTTTCGCAAGTGGTGGAGCACTTCTGGGTGAAAATAGTAGCGAAGTATCGCTCTGCGCCCACCCGTCTTCCGCTCTTCCCTTGTGCCAAGGCTGAAAATGGATCCCCTGACACGAGGTAGTTATGTCTGAAATTGTTGTCTCCAAATTTGGCGGTACCAGCGTAGCTGATTTTGACGCCATGAACCGCAGCGCTGATATTGTGCTTTCTGATGCCAACGTGCGTTTAGTAGTCCTCTCGGCTTCTGCTGGTATCACTAATCTGCTGGTCGCTTTAGCGGAAGGGCTGGAACCTGGCGAGCGATTCGAAAAACTCGACGCTATTCGCAACATCCAGTTTGCCATTCTGGAACGTCTGCGTTACCCGAACGTTATCCGTGAAGAGATTGAACGTCTGCTGGAGAACATTACTGTTCTGGCAGAAGCGGCGGCGCTGGCAACGTCTCCGGCGCTGACAGATGAGCTGGTCAGCCACGGCGAGCTGATGTCGACCCTGCTGTTTGTCGAAATCCTGCGCGAACGCGATGTTCAGGCACAGTGGTTTGATGTACGTAAAGTGATGCGTACCAACGACCGATTTGGTCGTGCAGAGCCAGATGTAGCCGCGCTGGCGGAACTGGCCGCGCTGCAGCTGCTCCCACGCCTCAATGACGGCTTAGTGATCACCCAGGGATTTATCGGTAGCGAAAATAAAGGTCGTACAACGACGCTTGGCCGTGGAGGCAGCGATTATACGGCAGCCTTGCTGGCGGAGGCTTTACACGCATCTCGTGTTGATATCTGGACCGACGTCCCGGGCATCTACACCACCGATCCACGCGTAGTTTCCGCAGCAAAACGCATTGATGAAATCGCGTTTGCCGAAGCGGCAGAGATGGCAACTTTTGGTGCAAAAGTACTGCATCCGGCAACGTTGCTACCCGCAGTACGCAGCGATATCCCGGTCTTTGTCGGCTCCAGCAAAGACCCACGCGCAGGTGGTACGCTGGTGTGCAATAAAACTGAAAATCCTCCGCTGTTCCGCGCGCTGGCGCTTCGTCGCAATCAGACTCTGCTCACTTTGCACAGCCTGAATATGCTGCATTCTCGCGGCTTCCTCGCGGAAGTTTTCGGCATCCTCGCGCGGCATAATATTTCGGTAGACTTAATCACCACGTCAGAAGTGAGCGTGGCATTAACCCTTGATACCACCGGTTCAACCTCCACTGGCGATACGTTGCTGACGCAATCTCTGCTGATGGAGCTTTCCGCACTGTGCCGGGTGGAAGTAGAAGAAGGTCTGGCGCTGGTCGCGTTGATTGGCAATGACCTGTCAAAAGCCTGCGGCGTTGGCAAAGAGGTATTCGGCGTACTGGAACCGTTCAACATTCGCATGATTTGTTACGGCGCATCCAGCCATAACCTGTGCTTCCTGGTGCCCGGCGAAGATGCCGAGCAGGTGGTGCAAAAACTGCATAGTAATTTGTTTGAGTAAATACTGTATGGCCTGGAAGCTATATTTCGGGCCGTATTGATTTTCTTGTCACTATGCTTATCAATAAACGAGCCTGTACTCTGTTAACCAACGTCTTTATCGAGAATAATTGCCTTTAATTTTTTTATCTGCATCTCTAATTAATTATCGAAAGAGATAAATAGTTAAGAGAAGGCAGGTGATGCTGCCAACTTACTGATTTAGTGTATGATGGTGTTTTTGAGGTGCTCCAGTGGCTTCTGTTTCTATCAGCTGTCCCTCCTGTTCAGCTACTGACGGGGTGGTGCGTAACGGCAAAAGCACTGCCGGACATCAGCGCTATCTCTGCTCTCACTGCCGTAAAACATGGCAACTGCAGTTCACTTACACCGCTTCTCAACCCGGTACGCACCAGAAAATTATTGATATGGCCATGAATGGCGTTGGATGCCGGGCAACTGCACGCATTATGGGCGTTAGCCTCAACACGATTTACGTCACTTAAAAACTCAGGCCGCAGTCGGTAACCTCGCGCATACAGCCGGGCAGTGACGTCATCGTCTGCGCGGAAATGGACGAACAGTGGGGAT
>NZ_MDGW01000050.1:0-10512 GCF_001712525.1 Shigella sp. FC1661 | reverse complement strand
GGCGGCGTGTTTGCCGTTGTTCCGTGTCAGTGGTGGCGCATTATAGGGAGTTATTCCGGCCTGACAAGAGGAAATTTAAAATAATTTTCTGACCGCGCACTTTTTCAGCAAAAGCCCCGTTAATGTGCCATAAAACAAGCAATTTGCCGTTTTTGCAACCGTAATCACACTTCCTGGTGGCATACTAAGGAGGAATAAAAAGAAAAAGGAAGATTAGTAATGCCTTTAAGCGCACAACAGTTAGCTGCACAGAAAAACCTTTCGTATGTTCTGGCTGAGAAGCTGGCGCAACGCATCTTAAAAGGTGAATATGAACCCGGCACCATTTTGCCTAGTGAGATTGAGCTGGGCGAGCAATTTGGAGTGAGTCGTACAGCGGTACGCGAAGCGGTCAAAACGTTAACGGCAAAAGGGATGGTTTTACCGCGACCGCGAATTGGTACCCGGGTCATGCCACAATCAAACTGGAATTTTCTTGATCAGGAATTGCTTACCTGGTGGATGACAGAAGAGAACTTTCATCAGGTCATCGATCACTTTCTGGTTATGCGTATCTGTCTGGAGCCGCAAGCCTGCCTACTGGCAGCAACGGTTGGCACCGCGGAACAGAAGGCGCATCTCAATACGTTAATGGCCGAAATGGCGGCATTAAAAAAGAACTTTCGCCGTGAACGCTGGATCGAAGTCGATATGGCCTGGCATGAGCATATCTATGAAATGAGCGCCAATCCGTTTTTGACCTCATTCGCCTCGCTATTCCATTCGGTTTATCACACTTACTTCACGTCAATTACCAGCGACACAGTGATAAAGCTGGATCTGCACCAGGCGATTGTCGATGCGATTATCCAAAGCGATGGCGACGCGGCATTTAAAGCTTGTCAGGCGCTGCTACGCTCACCTGATAAGTGATAACCCGATAACAGGACATTGAATGAGCGATAAAAAGAAGCGTAGTATGGCGGGTTTGCCGTGGATCGCGGCGATGGCCTTCTTCATGCAGGCACTTGATGCCACTATTCTGAATACCGCCTTACCCGCAATCGCTCATAGCCTTAATCGTTCTCCTCTCGCAATGCAATCAGCCATCATCAGTTATACGCTGACGGTGGCGATGTTTATTCCGGTAAGCGGATGGCTAGCCGATCGCTTCGGTACGCGTCGCATTTTTACCCTTGCCGTGAGTCTGTTCACGTTGGGTTCTCTGGCCTGCGCACTTTCTAATTCGCTACCACAGCTGGTTGTCTTCCGGGTTATTCAGGGGATAGGCGGCGCAATGATGATGCCTGTTGCTCGGCTGGCCTTACTGCGTGCTTATCCTCGTAATGAACTTCTTCCTGTATTGAATTTTGTCGCCATGCCGGGTCTGGTGGGGCCAATTTTAGGCCCCGTTCTTGGCGGCGTGCTGGTCACCTGGGCAACCTGGCACTGGATATTTTTAATCAATATCCCCATAGGTATTGCGGGCCTTCTTTACGCGCGCAAACATATGCCCAATTTCACCACCGCACGACGCAGATTCGATATCACTGGCTTTTTGCTGTTTGGCCTCAGCCTTGTTCTCTTCTCAAGCGGAATAGAGCTATTCGGGGAAAAGATTGTCGCCAGCTGGATTGCCTTGACGGTAATTGTCACCAGCATCGGGTTACTGCTTCTCTATATTCTCCATGCGCGACACACGCCAAACCCATTAATTTCATTAGATTTATTTAAAACCCGCACTTTCTCGATCGGTATCGTAGGCAATATTGCAACCCGTCTGGGGACCGGTAGTGTACCGTTCCTTATGCCATTGATGTTACAGGTAGGATTTGGTTATCAGGCGTTTATTGCCGGCTGTATGATGGCACCGACAGCGTTAGGTTCCATTATTGCAAAATCGATGGTTACCCAAGTCTTACGTCGTCTGGGCTATCGCCATACGTTAGTGGGGATCACGGTGATTATTGGGCTAATGATCGCTCAGTTCTCTTTGCAATCACCGGCAATGGCGATATGGATGCTGATCTTGCCGTTGTTTATATTAGGGATGGCTATGTCGACGCAATTTACCGCGATGAATACCATCACACTTGCCGATCTGACCGATGACAACGCCAGCAGCGGTAACAGTGTTCTGGCGGTCACGCAGCAACTGTCGATTAGTTTAGGCGTTGCTGTAAGTGCGGCCGTCCTTCGCGTTTATAAAGGGATGGAAGGCACAACGACTGTCGAACAATTCCACTATACGTTTATCACGATGGGCATTATTACTGTTGCTTCAGCAGCAATGTTCATGCTTCTGAAAACAACCGATGGTAATAATTTGATCAAAAGACAGCGTAAATCTAAGCCGAACCGCGTTCCATCAGAATCGGAGTAAGTTGTAATCGTTGTTGCTGAAGGGTCGGCTGGGTTATCCGATGGATGAGTACATCAATCGCCAGCTCCCCCAGTTCATCTTTCGGTTGGTGGATAGTGGTTAATGGTGGCGTCATAAAGCTTGCCAGTTCGATATCGTCATAGCCAATCACCGCGATATCCTGCGGAACCTGTAACTCTGCCTGATATAACGCCTGGTAAACGCCAACAGCCATAGCGTCATTTCCGGTAAAGACGGCCTGAGGACGCAGCGGATGTGATAACAGTTGGCGCATGGCGTCAAACCCGCCGTTAAATTCAAAATCACCAGTGACTTCATAGCCATCAGGAATGTTGAGACCCGCACGTTTCATCGCCGCCCGATAACCTTCCAACCGCAGGCGCGCCGGAGTTTTATCCAGCGGACCGGTAATACAGGCGATACGGGTATGACCTTTATCGATCAGATATTGCGTTGCTAAGTCTCCGCCCAGCAACGAGTTATCCTGAATAAGATCGCTGTCGCCATCGAACGGAGCCCAGTCCATCATCACAGTAGGCACTGTCGGATAACGTTGCATGATTTCACGCGAAGGTTGATGCGTTTCGGTGCACAGTAACAGCAAGCCATCAACGCGTTTTTGCATCAGCGTTTCCAGATTGCGATTCATCCGCTGTTCATCGCCTTCGGTATTGCAAAGGACGAGACTATAACCGCGTTCGAAGCAGCTGCGTTCAACGCCACGCACCAGTTCTGAATAGAAAGGATTGGTACTGGCAGTGATCAACATGCCAATGGTATGTGTTTGATTGAGTTTGAGGCTACGCGCCAGGGCTGATGGCGCGTAATTGAGTTCTTTAATCGCCGCTTCAACTTTGGCGGTAATCGCTTCACTGACGAAGCGATCTTTATTGATAACGTGAGAAACTGTTGAGGTAGAAACGCCCGCCAGGCGGGAAACATCTTTCATTGTAGCCAAGCGTCACCTCTGCCTGTCTAAAAATACGTCGATCTCTTCACGCCACGGTACGGAAGGTTGTGCGCCTTTACGTGTTACGGCAATCGCAGCTGCAGCATGGGCAAACCGAATCGCCTCTGGCAATGGTTTTTCTTCCAGCAACGCCGTGATTAACGCGCCGTTAAAGGTATCTCCGGCAGCAATGGTATCGACAGCCTGCACCCGGAATCCAGGAACGCGCTGACCTTCACCATTCACGCTAGCCCATACACCACGACTTCCTAAAGTAATCAGTACAGTACGGATACCTTTTTCATGCAGTACCTGCGCCGCCTTCGCTGCATCTTCATCATTTTCAACACGAATACCGGTGAGCTTTTCTGCTTCCGTTTCGTTTGGCGTAATAATGTCCACCAGCGCCAGCAGTTCGTCAGGAAGTTCGCGAGCCGGAGCCGGGTTAAGCGCAACGATAGTCTTATTTTGATGGGCGATTTTCGCCGCTGCCATCACACTTTCGAGTGGTGATTCCAGCTGCATTAATAATGCTGACGCGTTGGCAATACGCTCACGTTGCGCTTCCACCAGCGCCGGGGAAAGGGCAGCATTAGCGCCGGCATGAATACCGATGACATTCTCACCTTCGCCATTAACAAAAATCAGCGCCACACCTGTTGATTCACCTTTGATCACGCTGACCGGAGTAATATCAATGTTATCAGTGGCGAGCTGCTGGCGAACGCTCTCACCAATGCTGTCATCACCCGTACAGGCAATAAACGCGATATTCGCACCGCTACGCCCAGCAGCCACAGCCTGATTCGCGCCTTTGCCGCCAAATGCAACCTGATAGTGGTTACCGGTTACGGTTTCGCCTGGAGTAGGAAAAGATTGAAGATTAAGAATGTGGTCAGCATTAATGCTGCCAAGAACAACGAGGCTGCCTGCGTTTTGCATATTCGGGATGTCCATAAAATGCGCCACCGTGTTAGGGTGGCGCGTGCCCTGCTTTTCTTTATATTACACGTTCATCTGTCGATGACGTATTTATGTCACCATCAGGTCATACAACCTGATTAAAACTACTGCTTAACAACCAGTTTCAGATCAACCGGATACTTAGCCTGAACTTTCTCGCCTTTCAGCACTTTATCTGCGGTTTCGACGCCTTTCGCGCCAATCTGATCGGGTAGCTGAGCGATAGTCGCTGCTAGTTTGCCATCATTCACCGCTTTTTCGCCATCCGGTGTACCGTCAAATCCGACGACCATCACATCCGATTTACCGGCAGTTTGCAGTGCGCGCAGCGCGCCCAGCGCCATTTCATCATTCTGCGCGAATACAGCCTGAACATCCGGATGAGCGGTCAACAGGTTCTGCATTACGTTCAAACCTTTAGTGCGATCAAAATCTGCTGGCTGGCAAGAACATTAAACTTGTGAGCAGCAACGGCCTGCTGGAAGCCTTCGCCACGTTCACGGGCTGCGGATGAACCAGCAATGCCTTGCAGCTCGATAACTTTGGCACCTTCACCCGCTTTCTTCGCGATGTAATCACCGGCGATTTTGCCACCCAGTACGTTATCAGAAGCAATGTGGCTCACCACTTCACCTTTCGTTGCCTGGCGGTCAAGAGTGATAACCGGGATGTTCGCCTGGTTAGCCATCTTCACAGCATTACCTACTGCGTCGGAGTCGGTCGGGTTAATCAGCAGAATTTTGGTGCCGCGAACGGTTAAGTCCTGCACGTTCGCCAGCTCTTTCGCCGGGTTGTTCTGGGAGTCCAGCACCACCAGGTTATAGCCAAGCTTATCCGCCTCTTTCTGCGCGCCATCTTTCAGCGATACAAAGAACGGGTTGTTAAGCGTGGAGACCACCAGCGCGATGGTGTCTTTTGCCATCGCATTCGCACTGACGGTGGCGCTTAGCGCAACAGCGGAAACCAGGGTAGCCAGTTTTTTCATGTTCATATTCAAGATGTCCTGTAGTCGTTATTACTGCTTTTTGTTGTCTACCAGCACCGCCAGCAAAATCACCACCGCTTTGACGATCATCTGGTAATAGGAGGAAACACCTAACAAATTCAATCCATTATTAAGGAAGCCAAGAATTAATGCGCCGATCAACGTCCCAACAATGCGACCTTTTCCGCCCGCCAGACTCGTACCGCCCAGAACCACCGCAGCAATAGCATCCAGCTCATAGCCAGTCCCCGCCGTGGGTTGTGCGGAGGAGAGACGCGCCACTTCAATGGTCCCGGCCAGCGATGCCAGCAGACCACAAAGAGAATAGACGATGATTTTGATTTTATTGACGTTGATACCAGAAAGACGCGTTGCCGCCCAGCGCGTAGATGTAACGCCCCAGACGCGTGTGATGCAGCATGTACCAGGCCGCGAGGAAGACAATCCCCATGATCCAGACTGGCGTCGGTACGCCCAGCGGACGACCAATACCAAACCAGCCAAACAGATCGGCGTTCTCAGTAAAGCCGGTATTCACTGGGCTACCGTTGGTATAAACCATGGTCACGCCGCGCAGTAAAAGCATCATAACCAGCGTAGCGATAAACGCCTGAACGCGACCTTTCGCTACAATCACCCCGGTTACCGCACCAATTGCGGCACCTAACGCGAGAGCAGCAGCGACAGCCACCAGCGCATTGACTTCAATGCCGACGATAGATGCAGCAACTGCGCCGGTTAGCGCCAACAGAGAACCTACAGACAAGTCGATGCCCGACGTCAGGATCACCAGCGTCATCCCGACCGCCATAATGGCGTTCACCGAGGTTTGCTGGAGAATATTGAATAAGTTATTGATGGTGAAAAAGTTCGGGCTTAACGTCGAGACAATCGCGATCAGCACCAGCAGAGCGATAAGCGATTTCTGCTCCATCAGCCACGCTTTCGTGAAATAACGGCGACCAGAGACAGTCTGGGTTGTCATTTTTTTACTCCTGATTCACGCGATTAAGCTTGCCCACAGCGGCAGCCATTAACACTTCCTGGGTGGCCTGCTCACGAGTAAATTCCCCGCTGAGATGCCCTTCATGCATGACGATGATGCGATCGCTCATGCCTAATACTTCTGGCATCTCCGATGATACCAGAATGATGCTCAAGCCATCGGCTTTGAACTGGTTAATCAGTTGATAGATCTCTTTTTTCGCGCCGACATCTACGCCACGGGTAGGTTCATCAAGGATCAACACTTTTTGCTGATTGCCACCGGAAAGCAGACCAATTGCCTGTTCCATCGACGGTGTTTTCACATTAAACAGACGAATGAAATCACTCACAGCCTACTGTTCATCGGCATGCTTCAAACTGCCGCCAGCGCGGCTGAAGTAGCGCAGCGCTGTCAGCGACATGTTCTCTTTTACTGACATGCCCAACACTAAACCGTCACGTTTACGGTCTTCGGAGATATACACAATGCCGTTTGCCAGGCCATCCTGCGGTGAACGGGTAACGACTTCATGCCCATCCAGGGTGACGTAACCGCTGGTGCGCGGTAGTGCGCCGTAGAGCACTTTCATCAGTTCGGTACGACCTGCGCCCATCAAACCAGAGACGCCAAGAATTTCGCCTTTGCGTAAAGTAAAAGAGACATCGTTAACGCCAGGTCCGCAGAGATTATCGACTTTCAGGCGGATATCTCCCGGCGCTTTGTCCAGGTGTGGATATTGATCTTCCAGCTTGCGACCCACCATCATCTCAATCAGCGAATCTTCGGTCAGTGATGCCACTTCGCGCTCAGCAATAAATTGCCCGTCACGAAAAACGGTAACGGCATCGCAAATCTCGAAGATTTCTTTCATGCGGTGGGAGATATAGACAATACCGCGGCCTTGCGATTTTAGTTCGCGGATGACGCGGAACAGGGATTCTGTTTCGGTATCGGTCAGCGCATCGGTCGGTTCATCCATAATGATGACTTTCGACTCAAAGCTCAGCACTTTGGCGATTTCAACCATTTGCTGGTCACCGATGGAAAGATCGCCCACCAGCTTGTCGCTTTTAAAGCGCAGGTTAAGTTTAGCCAGCAATTTATCCGCTTCGGCATACATGGTTTTCCAGTCAATTTTGCCAAAGCGATTAACAAACTCACGACCGAGGAAAATGTTTTCGGCAATGGTCAACTGCGGGATCAGGTTCAGTTCCTGATGGATAATCCCAATCCCGGCTTCCTGGGAAGATTTCGGCCCGGTAAATGTCGTTTCTTTCCCCAGCCATAAAAGCGTGCCGGCATCGCGAGCATAGATACCAGTAAGCACTTTCATCATGGTGGATTTACCCGCGCCGTTTTCGCCCACCAGCGCCATCACGCGGCCCGGATAGACATTTAACGCAGCGCCCGAGAGGGCTTTTACGCCCGGGAAGGCTTTATCGATGCCTTTAAGCTGAAGTAATGCTTCCATGACGGCCTCAGAACGTCACGCCAGCACAGAGAATGATATTCGCATACGGAGAACATTCTCCGCTGCGAATTACCGCCTGACTTTCTGCGGTTTGTTGTTTGAATTGTTCATGCGTGGTGTAACGAATTTCAATGGTATTTCCCTGGTGTTTTTGCAGCTGCTCAAGGTGAGTGAGCAACGTTTCGTGGAGTTGCGGATTATGTTGTTTGATCTCTTCCGCGATAATGGCAGCCTCGACCTGCATTTCATTTGTAACGACGCCCAGCACCTGCATAAAAGAAGGTACACCCTGGGTTAATGCCATATCGATACGCGTTGTACTTTTGGGGATGGGTAAACCAGCATCACACACCACCAGCGTATCGGTATGTCCCAGACGGGAGATCACCGATGAAATATCAGAATTAAGAACGGTGCCTTTTTTCATTTTTTTCTCCATCAGACGAACGTTCTGACCCGCAGTTTAATCCTGACTGAGTTGGGAAAACCATCGTGACGTTACGGAAATGTGATCAACCTCGAAACGTTTTACATGGTGATTAACCATGAAAACAAAAACGCCCCCTTATGGAGAAAGGAGGCGTCTGGCGTTAGATTTCGACCTGAGTACCCAGTTCGATAACCCTGTTTGGCGGGATTTCAAATTGATCTGGTGCACGCAGCGCATTACGTTGCAGCAGCAAGTACAGCTTGCCGCGCAGACGCAAATACCACGGGCGTTTGCCGAGGATCAACGACTCATGCGACATAAAGAAGGAGGTTTCCATCATCCGGCAACTTAATCCTTCCAGACCGCAGCGGTGGAAAACTTCTTCCACGTTTGGCGTTTCTCGCCAACCATAACTTGCCACCACGCGCCAGAAAGTGAGCGACAGTTGTTCAATCTGTACCCGACGGACATTATGGACATATGGCGCGTCTTCGGTACGCAGAGTTAACAAAATCACCCGCTCATGCAATACCTTGTTATGTTTAAGGTTATGCATCAGCGCAAAGGGAATGACGTTGATTGCACGCGACATATACACCGCGGTCCCGGGCACGCGAACAGGCGGTGATTTCTCCAGCGAAGCAATCATCGCTTCCAGAGAGTTACCATGTTCATGCATCCGCCGCAGCAAGCGGAAACGCTCGCTCTTCCAGGTGGTCATCACGATAAACATCACCGTACCGAGGCTCAATGGCAACCAACCGCCGGAGAGCAGTTTATCGAGGTTAGCGGTGAACAATGGAATATCGACACAAAGGAAAGCAATCAGGATCAGCGCAACAAAATACTTATTCCAGTGCCAGTTCTGACGTGCCACGGTAGTCGAGAGAATAGACGTCAGCACCATGGTTCCGGTCACCGCAATCCCGTACGCCGCCGCCAGGTTGCTGGAGTGCTCAAAGCTGACAATCACAATCACGACCGCGACATAGAGCATCCAGTTCACAAACGGAATATAGATTTGCCCTGACTCCATTTCGGAGGTGTGAATAATGCGCATCGGCGACAAATATCCCAGACGTACCGCCTGACGCGTCAATGAGAAGACGCCAGAGATAACCGCCTGCGAGGCAATTACCGTCGCCAGTGCGGCGATGATCAGCAGCGGGATCAGCGCCCAGTCCGGTGCCAACAGGAAGAACGGGTTCTTAATCGCTTCCGGGTTCTTTAACAACAGCGCCCCCTGACCGAAGTAATTAAGGGTCAAGGAAGGTAATACGACGGTGAACCACGCCAGGCGAATAGGGAACTTACCAAAGTGCCCCATATCAGCATACAGCGCCTCGACCCCCGTAATCGACAACACCACTGCCCCTAATGCAATAAAAGAAACCGTTTTGTATTCAAGGAAGAAATGCACCGCCCACATTGGATTCAGCGCATGCAGCACTTCCGGGTTAGCAATAATGCTACGTAACCCCAGTCCTGCCAGAATCAAAAACCAGGTCAGCATGATCGGCGCAAACAGCTTACCGACCATAGCCGTGCCATGTTTTTGAATCATAAATAATAAAGTGAGAACGATAATTGAGAGGGGAACTATCCAGGTATCCAGCTGCGGGGCGACGATTTCCAGACCTTCAATGGCTGACATCACCGAAATAGCGGGTGTTATGACGACTTCACCATAGAAAAAGCTGCCGCCGATTAGCCCCATAATCACCAGCATTGATGTGGTTCGTGCCGACGTATTACGCCCGGCAAGCGACATCAACGTCAGGATCCCCCCCTCACCGGCGTTATCTGCCCGCATCACGAAGGTGAGATATTTAATGGAAACCACAAAGATTAGCAGCCAGAAGATCAGCGATAAAAAGCCAAACACGGCATCGCGTTCAACGCCAAAACCAAACTGGCCGGACAAACATTCACGAAGTGTATATAACGGGCTGGTACCAATATCGCCGTAGACAACTCCAATCGCCGCGAGGGTAATCGCGGGCAATGATTGCTTATTATCAGTGCTCATAGACTAGTCTTTCGTTGAAATATGAAATGTGTGCTTAGTCCCTTGGCCCACAAAAAAGCGCACAGTATGCACGATTAACGGCAAAATCGTACTCCTAAATGCGGCCACATTAACCTGGCTCAAAGAAAAATACCCCCCCTTTGAGTAATGCCGATCAGTTAAGGATCAGTTGACCGATCCAGTGGCTGTGTAAGAATCCGGAAACGCTCACTTGTTTCCGGATTTTTTTATGCACATTGGACAGGCTCTTGATCTGGTATCCCGTTACGATTCTCTGCGTAACCCACTGACTTCTCTGGGGGATTACCTCGACCCCGAACTCATCTCTCGTTGCC
>NZ_MDGW01000049.1:0-10527 GCF_001712525.1 Shigella sp. FC1661 | reverse complement strand
CTGGCCGATAAACCGGGTCGGCGAACTGCTCCCCTGGCGCGTAGCACTGCCGACTGAATAACACATCCCCGTCAATACGGTTCTTGCTGCACGCTTACAGTGAAACAAAGGCAGCTTATCGTTGTTTTTCAAACGATAAAGTCTCTGCTAATAAAATTATGGCTCCTCACAAAGAAAATATCACTGAAAGAGCTCAGCAGTTTAAAAGAGTTTTAGTTTTACAGGATACAACAGAACTTAATTATTCTGGTCAGAAAGAAAAACAAGGAGTTGGTCACAAAAAACATAAAGATGAAAGAAACTTATTTCTTCATCCTCAACTCGTCATCAGTGAGTCAGGTGTTTGCCTCGGTGTTTATGATGACTATCAGTGGTTCAGGGATGAATTAAAAACCAGTAAAAATACCCGACAAGAAATCTGCAATGATTTACTTCATAAAAAACATGTCAGTGAAAAAGAAACCTGGCGTTGGGTTGAAGGATATAATAAAGCAACAGAACTGGCTCGCCAATGCCCTGATACCCATGTATTGTCAATTTCTGATCGTGAAGGCGATTTTTATGACCTGTTTGAACGCGCAGAGCAGACTCCCGGAATAAAAGCTGACTGGCTTGTCAGAATGAAATTTAATAACAGAGCAACGCTGAATATTAATGGTAAACGGGATCATAGGTTGTTGCACGAAAGAATCATGGAGATTACACCGCAGCAACTGGTTGAATTCACTATACCTGATGGGCGGGGGCAGCAAGCCAGAACACTGCCTGACATGCTTTCATCAGACGCAGGTCCTCTCTCATATCCTCTGATTTACTCCAGTAAGGTGATGATCATATCTTTATTTGATAGTACGGTAATGCCAGATAAATACAGACACAATGGTAAATAATATAGTTGCAAATAATGCTGCCATAATCAGCGCGATTGCGACACCTGTTTTCGATACCAGCGGCACCAGCAAAGCGCACAGTCCATAGCCAAGTGTGTGACTGGTAGCGAGCCAGCCCGCGCCTGCGCCATCAGCCAGCTTATCATTCAGTAGAAGTTGATAAGCGGGTGTTGCCAGAGCTGCTCCAAATGACAGCACTGCACAGCCCGGGTAAAACAACCATAGCTGTTCGGAGAGCATGATAGCCAGACCACCACTCATCAACACTCCGGCACTCAGGAGCAGGGCCACCGGAGTCAGGCGCTGCGGACGGACTACCCCGAACTGCGCGATAAGCGCAGCTACTGCGGACAGACCCAACAGCCAGGCCACCTGTTGGCTAATGGCGGTGGTATCCGTGACGAACTGGCGAGTAAGGGCAGGCGAAAGTCCAAGCTGCATCATGCTCACCGCCGCAGCCAGTAATATTGCGCAAAGCAGATAAGGCAGACAATCCCGCTTCAGACTGACGCTCTTGCACTCCGGTGTGGGCTGTGGTGGTGTGCCGGGCAACCGCAGCAGCATCAGCAGCGCCAGCACTGGTGCTGCCATCAGTAGCCCCAGTGGCGCCAGAGGATGAATGGCCAGCATTGCTGCCGCGCACAGCGGCCCGAATAGCCTGCCGCAACTCAGGCCGGAGCTGATGGTTGCCAGAGCGGCCATGCGATTCCCTTCTCCAGCTCTCTGCAATGCCCAGACCTGACAGGCTGGCACCATTGCCGACACGGTCAGCCCGTAGGCGATCCGGGCGATGATTAATATTCCCAGTCCCACCGCTGTTGTTATGGCGCTGGTAGCCATCAGCACGCTTCCCAGCCCTAGCAGGGTAAAGCTTATGCCATATCCTCCCAGAGCCCACAACACCACAGGTTTACTGCCAGTACGGGAAATTTGCTTTCCCCACCACGGGGACGATGGCAGAAACAGCATTGAGCCAAGCATCAGCAGGGCAGCCCATACAGACAGACTCAGATTTGTCTGTATGACCAGAACAGGGAGCACAACCAGCAGACCGTTCTGTCCGATACCGAGAAGCCCGGCACTGAACGCAAGTGGCCAGCAGGACAGTGTTTTTTGGGGCGTATCTTCGATCCCTGGTGACATTATAATGTTTCAACTCCATGTATTAATTGTGTTTATTTGTAAAATTAATTTATCTGACAATAACATTTATTGTTGATAATGAGAATCATTATCGACATAATTGTTATTATTTTACTGTGTGGGAGCTGTTTGACTATGACCCTGCCCTCTGAAAAACCAGCCACAGATGTGGCTGCGCAGTGCTTCCTGAATGCACTGATTCGTGAAACCACAGACTGGAAACTGACAGAATACCCGCCAGACGAATTGCTCATCCCGCTGGATGAGCAGAAATCGCTCCATTTCAGAGTGACTTATTTCTCCCCAACCCAGCATCACCGCTTTGCATTTCCTGCACGTCTGGTCACGGCATCAGGCAGTTATCCTGTCGACTTTACCACTCTCTCCCGGCTTATTATTGATAAGCTACGCCATCAACTGTTTCTGCCCGTTCCCCTCTGCGAAACTTTCCACCAGCGCGTGCTGGAAAGCCATGTCCATACGCAACAGGCAATTGATGCCCGTCATGACTGGGCCGCTCTGCGTGAAAAAGCGTTGAATTTTGGCGAGGCTGAGCAGGCGCTGCTGACAGGACACGCTTTCCACCCTGCGCCTAAGTCTCATGAACCGTTTAACCGGCGGGAGGCTGAACGCTACCTGCCTGATATGGCACCCCACTTCCCACTGCGGTGGTTTTCGGTGGATAAAACACAAATCGCCGGTGAAAGTTTGCATCTCAACCTTCAACAGCGGCTGACGCGATTTGCCGCAGAGAATGCGCCTCAGTTACTCAACGAATTAAGTGACAACCAATGGCTGTTCCCGTTGCACCCGTGGCAGGGGGAATATCTTTTGCAGCAGGGGTGGTGCCAGGCACTTGTTGCTAAAGGGCTGATTAAAGACTTAGGTGAGGCCGGCACGTCGTGGCTGCCGACCACCTCTTCCCGTTCCCTCTACTGTGCCACCAGCCGCGATATGATCAAGTTCTCCCTGAGCGTACGGCTGACCAACTCCATCCGTACTCTGTCCGTGAAAGAAGTGAAGCGTGGGATGCGCCTGGCACGCCTGGCTCAAACCGACGGCTGGCAGATGCTACAGGTCCGCTTCCCGACTTTCCGGGTAATGCAGGAGGATGGCTGGGCCGGGCTGCTCGATCTTAACGGCAACATCATGCAGGAAAGTCTGTTTGCCCTGCGTGAAAATCTGCTGGTGGATCAGCCGAAAAGCCAGACTAACGTACTGGTCTCCCTGACTCAGGCCGCACCTGATGGCGGTGATTCGCTGCTGGTTTCGGCGGTAAAACGCCTGAGCGATCGCCTCGGTATCACTGTGCAACAGGCCGCCCATGCATGGGTCGATGCATACTGTCAGCAAGTGCTAAAGCCGCTGTTTACGGCTGAAGCGGATTACGGCCTGGTGCTGCTGGCGCATCAGCAAAATATTCTTGTCCAGATGCTTGGGGATCTGCCGGTCGGATTTATTTACCGTGACTGTCAGGGCAGCGCTTTTATGCCTCACGCGACAGACTGGCTCGATTCTATTGGCGAGGCGCAGGCGGAAAATATTTTCACCCATGAGCAGTTGCTGCGCTATTTCCCTTATTACCTGCTGGTTAACTCCACTTTTGCTGTGACCGCTGCGCTGGGGGCTGCCGGGCTGGACAGCGAATCGAATCTGATGGCTCGTGTACGAGCATCGCTGGCTGAAGTGCGTGATCAGGTGACTCATAAAACCTGTCTCAACTACGTGCTGGAAAGTCCGTACTGGAACGTAAAAGGTAACTTTTTCTGTTATCTGAACGATCATAACGAGAACACCATTGTTGATCCTTCGGTGATCTATTTCGATTTCGCTAACCCGCTGCAGGCTCAGGAGGTCTGAATGTCTGAGGCAAACATTATTCACAGCAGATATGGACTGCGCTGTGAAAAACTCGACAAGCCCCTGAATCTTGGCTGGGGACTGGACAATAGCGCGGTGTTGCACTGTCCCGGGGAGCTGCCGACAGGGTGGCTGTGCGATGCGCTGGATCAGATATTTATCGCCGCACCACAACTGTCAGCAGTGGCTCTCCCCTGGGCCGAATGGCGTGAGGAGCCACAGGCGCTGACGCTTTTTGGGCAGGTAAAAAGCGACATTATCCATCGTACTGCCTTCTGGCAGTTACCGTTATGGTTGAGTTCACCGGCAAACCGGGCCTCCGGTGAAATGGTTTTTGATGCAGAGCGTGAGATTTATTTCCCGCAGCGCCCACCCCGTCCACAGGGTGAGGTTTACCGCCGTTACGATCCACGTATTCGCAGGATGCTGAGTTTCCGCATTGCCGATCCCGTTTCTGATGCAGAACGTTTCACCCGCTGGATGAATGATCCGCGCGTTGAGTATTTCTGGGAGCAAAGTGGCTCACTGGAGGTACAGACCGCCTATCTGGAGCGCCAGCTCACCGGTAAACATGCATTCCCGCTGATTGGGTGCTTCGACGATCGGCCATTCAGCTATTTCGAAATCTACTGGGCGGCGGAAGACCGCATTGGTCGTCACTATTCGTGGCAGCCCTTTGACCGTGGCCTGCATCTGCTGGTTGGTGAACAGCAATGGCGCGGGGCCCACTATGTGCAAAGCTGGCTGCGCGGGCTGACACATTACCTGCTGCTGGATGAGCCCCGTACGCAGCGCACAGTACTGGAGCCACGCACCGATAACCAGCGCCTGTTCCGCCATCTTGAGCCTGCGGGATACCGGACAATTAAAGAGTTCGACTTCCCACATAAGCGCTCGCGCATGGTGATGGCGGATCGTCATCACTTCTTCACGGAGGTCGGTCTGTAATGAATCACAAGGACTGGGATTTTGTTAACCGTCGGCTGGTGGCAAAAATGTTGTCTGAGATGGAGTATGAGCAGGTTTTCCACGCGGAATCTCAGGGCGATGACCACTACTGCATTAACCTGCCGGGAGCACAATGGCGCTTCATCGCTGAACGTGGTATCTGGGGCTGGCTGTGGATTGATGCCCAAACGTTGCGCTGCACGGACGAACCAGTACTGGCGCAGACGCTGCTGATGCAGCTAAAGCCGGTGCTGTCAATGAGTGATGCCACTGTTGCAGAGCATATGCAGGATTTGTATGCCACGCTACTGGGCGACCTGCAACTGCTGAAGGCCCGTCGCGGACTGAGTGCCAGTGACCTGATTAATCTTGATGCCGATCGTCTGCAATGCCTGCTGAGCGGTCATCCTAAATTCGTTTTTAATAAAGGTCGCCGTGGCTGGGGCAAAGAGGCGCTGGAACGATATGCGCCAGAGTATACCAACACCTTCAGACTGCACTGGCTGGCGGTAAAACGTGAACATATGATCTGGCGCTGCGATAACGATCTGGATATTCAGCAGTTGTTGACTGCCGCAATGGATCCGCAGGAGTTTACACGCTTCAGTCAGGTCTGGCAGGAAAACGGGCTGGATCACAACTGGCTACCGCTGCCGGTACATCCGTGGCAGTGGCAGCAAAAAATCGCCACAGACTTCATCGCTGATTTTGTCGAAGGCAGGATGGTGTCTCTCGGCGAGTTTGGCGACCAGTGGCTCGCCCAGCAGTCGCTGCGTACCCTGACCAACGCCAGCCGCCGGGGAGGGCTGGATATCAAGCTGCCGCTGACCATCTACAACACCTCATGCTACCGGGGGATCCCTGGCAGATATATCGCTGCCGGACCACTGGCTTCACGCTGGCTGCAACAGGTTTTTGCGACCGACGCCACCCTGGTGCAAAGCGGCGCAGTGATCCTTGGTGAACCGGCGGCAGGCTATGTGTCCCATGAAGGCTATGCCGCGCTTGCCCGGGCTCCCTATCGCTACCAGGAAATGCTTGGTGTTATCTGGCGGGAGAATCCGTGCCGCTGGCTGAAACCGGATGAAAGTCCTGTTCTGATGGCAACACTGATGGAGTGCGACGAAAACAATCAGCCGCTGGCAGGCGCATATATCGACCGCTCCGGACTGGACGCTGAAACCTGGCTTACGCAATTGTTCCGGGTGGTTGTGGTTCCGCTGTATCACCTGCTTTGCCGCTACGGTGTCGCGCTTATTGCACACGGACAAAATATAACGCTCGCCATGAAAGAGGGGGTACCACAGCGTGTTCTGCTGAAAGACTTCCAGGGCGATATGCGGCTGGTGAAAGAAGCGTTTCCCGAAATGGACTCTTTGCCTCAGGAGGTGCGTGATGCCACATCCCGTCTGAGTGCGGACTACTTAATCCATGATTTGCAGACGGGTCACTTCGTGACAGTACTGCGTTTTATTTCGCCACTGATGGTTCGTCTTGGCGTACCTGAAAGGCGATTTTATCAACTGCTGGCAGCAGTGTTGAGTGATTACATGAACAAACATCCACAAATGGCAGAGCGTTTTGCGATTTTCTCACTCTTCAGGCCACAAATCATTCGCGTGGTGCTGAACCCGGTAAAACTGACCTGGCCGGACCTGGATGGCGGCAGTCGCATGCTGCCGAATTACCTTGAGAATCTGCAAAATCCGCTGTGGCTGGTAACTCAGGAATATGAATCATGAAAAAAAGTGTCGATTTTATTGGTGTCGGGACAGGGCCATTTAATCTCAGCATTGCTGCATTGTCACATCAGATCGAAGAACTGAACTGTCTCTTCTTTGACGAACATCCTCATTTTTCCTGGCATCCGGGTATGCTGGTACCGGATTGTCATATGCAGACCGTCTTTCTGAAAGATCTGGTCAGTGCAGTTGCACCTACAAATCCCTACAGCTTTGTTAACTATCTGGTGAAGCACAAAAAGTTCTATCGCTTCCTTACAAGCAGGCTACGTACAGTATCCCGTGAAGAGTTTTCTGACTATCTCCGCTGGGCTGCTGAAGATATGAATAACCTGTATTTCAGTCATACCGTTGAAAATATTGATTTCGACAAAAAAAGTCGATTGTTTCTGGTTCAGACCAGTCGGGGAGAATATTTTGCCCGCAATATCTGCCTTGGTACAGGAAAACAACCTTATTTACCACCCTGTGTGAAGCATGTGACACAATCCTGTTTCCATGCCAGTGAAATGAATCTTCGTCGGCCGGACCTGAGTGGAAAACGGATAACCGTGGTTGGTGGAGGACAGAGTGGTGCAGACCTGTTCCTTAATGCATTACGCGGGGAATGGGGAGAAGCGGCGGAAATAAACTGGGTCTCACGGCGTAATAATTTTAACGCACTGGATGAGGCTGCTTTTGCTGATGAGTATTTTACACCTGAATATATTTCAGGCTTCTCCGGACTGAAGGAAGATATTCGCCATCAGTTACTGGATGAGCAGAAAATGACATCGGATGGCATCACTGCCGATTCTTTACTGACCATTTATCGTGAGTTGTACCACCGTTTTGAAGTTCTGAGAAAACCAAGAAATATCCGTCTGCTACCCAGTCGCTCGGTAACAACTCTGGAAAGTAGTGGTCCGGGCTGGAGGTTATTGATGGAACATCATCTGGATCAGGGCAGAGAGAGCCTGGAAAGTGATGTGGTGATTTTCGCCACAGGTTACCGTTCTGCATTGCCACAAATACTTCCCTCACTGATGCCCTTGATCACCATGCACGATAAGAACACCTTTAAAGTGCGTGATGACTTCACTCTGGAATGGAGTGGCCCGAAAGAAAATAACATCTTTGCGGTCAACGCCAGCATGCAAACTCATGGCATCGCCGAACCCCAGCTCAGCCTGATGGCCTGGCGATCTGCACGTATTCTTAATCGCGTACTGGGGCGTGATTTATTCGATCTCAGTATGCCGCCCGCACTGATTCAGTGGCGCAGCGGCAGCCGGAAAAAACCGCAGCCGGAGGCTGCTTCTTTAACTCACTATACAGCAAATATTCAGGAATAACGATGATGCGCAAAAAGTATATGCCCCGGGCTCTTGGTCCGCTGCTTCTTGTCGTGCTGTCACCAGCTGTCGCCCAGCAAAACGATGATAATGAGATCATAGTGTCTGCCAGCCGCAGCAATCGAACTGTAGCGGAGATGGCGCAAACCACCTGGGTTATCGAAAATGCCGAACTGGAGCAGCAGATTCAGGGCGGTAAAGAGCTGAAAGACGCACTGGCTCAGTTAATCCCCGGCCTTGATGTCAGCAGCCAGAGTCGAACCAACTACGGTATGAACATGCGTGGCCGCCCGCTGGTTGTCCTGATTGACGGTGTGCGCCTCAACTCTTCACGTTCCGACAGCCGACAACTGGACTCTGTCGATCCTTTTAATATCGACCATATTGAAGTGATCTCCGGCGCGACGGCCCTGTACGGTGGCGGGAGTACCGGAGGGTTGATCAACATCGTGACCAAAAAAGGTCAGCCGGAAACCATGATGGAGTTTGAGGCTGGCACAAAAAGTGGCTTTAACAGCAGTAAAGATCACGATGAGCGCATTGCCGGTGCTGTCTCCGGCGGAAATGACCATATCTCCGGACGTCTTTCCGTGGCATATCAGAAATTTGGCGGCTGGTTTGACGGTAACGGCGATGCCACCCTGCTTGATAACACCCAGACCGGCCTGCAGCACTCCAATCGGCTGGACATCATGGGAACCGGTACGCTGAACATCGATGAATCCCGGCAGCTTCAACTGATAACGCAGTACTATAAAAGTCAGGGAGACGACAATTACGGGCTTAATCTCGGGAAAGGCTTTTCCGCCATCAGCGGGAGCAGCACACCATACGTCAGTAAGGGGCTGAATTCTGACCGCATTCCCGGCACTGAGCGGCATTTGATCAGCCTGCAGTACTCTGACAGTGATTTCCTGGGACAGGAACTGGTCGGTCAGGTTTACTACCGCGATGAGTCGTTGCGGTACTACCCGTTCCCGACGGTAAATGCGAATAAACAGGCGACGGCTTTCTCCTCGTCACAGCAGGATACCGACCAGTACGGCATGAAACTGACTCTGAACAGCCAACTGATGGACGGCTGGCAAATCACCTGGGGGCTGGATGCTGAGCATGAGCGCTTTACCTCCAACCAGATGTTCTTCGATCTGGCTCAGGCAAGTGCTTCCGGAGGGCTGAACAACCATAAGATTTACACCACCGGGCGCTATCCGTCATATGACATCACCAATCTGGCGGCCTTCCTGCAATCCAGCTATGACATTAATGATATTTTTACCGTTAGCGGTGGCGTACGCTATCAGTATACTGAGAACAGGGTAGATGATTTCATCGACTACACGCAGCAACAGAAGATTGCTGCCGGGAAGGCGATATCTGCCGACGCCATTCCTGGTGGTTCGGTAGATTACGATAACTTTCTGTTCAATGCTGGTCTGCTGATGCACATCACCGAACGTCAGCAGGCATGGTTCAATTTTTCCCAGGGGGTGGCATTGCCGGATCCGGGGAAATATTATGGTCGCGGCATCTATGGTGCAGCAGTGAACGGCCATCTTTCCCTGACAAAGAGCGTGAACGTCAGCGACAGTAAGCTGGAAGGCGTGAAAGTCGATTCTTATGAACTGGGCTGGCGCTTTACCGGTGACAACCTGCGGACTCAAATCGCGGCATATTACTCGCTTTCCAATAAGAGCGTGGAAAGGAATAAAGATCTGACCATCAGTGTGAAGGACGACAGGCGCCGTATTTACGGCGTGGAAGGTGCAGTGGACTACCTGATCCCGGATACTGACTGGAGTACCGGTGTGAACTTCAATGTGCTGAAAACCGAGTCGAAAGTGAACGGTCAATGGCAAAAATATGACGTGAAGGAATCAAGTCCATCGAAAGCGACAGCTTACATTAACTGGGCGCCGGAACCGTGGAGTCTGCGTGTACAGAGCACCACTTCTTTCGACGTAAGCGATGCAGAGGGTAACGATATTAATGGTTACACTACCGTCGATTTTATCAGTAGTTGGCAGCTTCCGGTGGGAACACTCAGCTTCAGCGTTGAGAACCTCTTCGACCGTGACTATACCACTGTCTGGGGACAGCGTGCACCTCTGTACTACAGCCCGGGTTACGGCCCTGCTTCACTGTACGACTACAAAGGCCGGGGCCGAACCTTTGGTCTGAACTACTCAGTGCTGTTCTGACGGGGATGCTTTTGCAACAAGGGTATGCTGTAAACAACATGGTCCTTGGTGGCCATGTTGTTTACAGCCAGTATAATATACAGCCTTAACAAGATATTCCGTCTCCGGAATGGACTGTTCACCACTGAATAACATTATTTCTGTTTTATGGATCTTTGACTGAAATTTATCGCATATCCTCATTTCATTGTCCGTCTGAAAACTAACCTTACAAGTAAGCGTCGTCTCAGCACCGTCTGGCAGATCCTGAAATTCCTGAGAGGATGATCTGCGCGTAAGGCAGTATGACTTTCCGTGAGACAGATGCTGGGTAAGCGTAAACTGACCGCCGTATGTAGCCATTAAGCCTGTATTGGTAACGTAGGTGCCCACCTTTTCAACTAGTGGACACCTGTTATGGAACAGAAAG
>NZ_MDGW01000048.1:0-10589 GCF_001712525.1 Shigella sp. FC1661 | reverse complement strand
TCGGCCTTTGAGGTCGTGGTATGGATGACGGATGGCTGGCCGCTGTATGAATCACGCCTGAAGGGAAAGCTGCACGTTATCAGCAAGCGTTACACTCAGCGCATTGAGCGACATAATCTGAATCTGAGACAACATCTGGCAAGGCTGGGACGGAAGTTACTGTCGTTCTCAAAATCGGTGGAGCTGCATGACAAGGTCATCGGGCATTATCTGAACATAAAACACTATCAGTAAGTTGGAGTCATTACCTACATAATATATAAATAAATAAAATATATTTGTGGTATGAATATTATTGTTCTTTTAATATGCGTCCATAAAAAAGGGAGACTTTGAAGTCTCCCTCCTCGTATTTATTTCAGTAGCAACATATTTCTAAATATGCGCCTCACGCAACATTTTCTGCTCTGGCTGACGAATCGTCGTAGAAAGCGCCAATGACAGAATCAGCAGGGCGAAAATCACGTAGAAGGTCACATAGAAACCGCCAAACAGTGAGGCGATAATCGAACCAAAAATGCTACCGATACCGAAACCGAGGTAAATCACACCGTAGTTTTTCGCCAGGTTATTGAGGCCGAAGAACTCACTGACCAGTGATGGAAAGACGGTAATAGTGCCGCCAAAGTTAAATGCCACGCAGGCAATCGCTGCAAAGAACGTCACTGCATTTAATGGTGCAAACAGCAGGGCCGCCATACCCACCAGCGAAATCACCTGACCAATGGTGATAACACGGATACGGGCAATTTTGTCAGACAGAATGCCCAGCACCAGACGACCTGAAAGGTTAGCGATGGAAATAACCGTTACTGCATTGGCTGCGGAAACCACATCAAGGTGTGCCAGACTTTGGGCGATATCTTTCGCTACCCCAATCACGTACAGGCCGCTCATGCAGGCAGTCAGGAACATTACCGCTAACATCCAGTACTGCGGTTTACGCATCGACTCTGCCAGCGTGTAATCTTTCTCCACCACACCATTGCTGGTTTTCACTTCCTGTTTTGGTGCGTCTTTCATTAACGTTGCGCCGAAAACAATCATCACCAGCGCAATCGCTCCCCAAATCACAAATGTTTTTTCCAGACCCACCGTTTCCAGCAGCTGCGTGTCGATAAATTTGAAACCCAGGCTACCAAGACCATAAGAACCGATAGCGAACGCGGAGATCAGACCTTTACGCTCCGGGAACCACTTCACGCAGTTAGAGAGCGTCAGCAGGTAACCCGCGCCATCCGCCAGACCGACCAGCACACCGGCGCTTAACCACAGCATCATCAGGTTGTCAGAATGCGCTGTCAGGAAGAAGCCTAATCCTAGCAAAATGCCGGAAGCCATAGTGACGCGTTTAACGCCAAAACGTTCCTGTAATTTCCCCGCAACAGAAGATGAAATTGCCAGCCCCAGACTTAACAAGCCGAAAGAGAAAGCGACCTGGCTTACCGGCGCATCCAGCTTGGCAGAAAGCGCGCCATTAAACAGACTCCAGGTATAAACCGACCCCAGCGCAAACTGGGTAATGATAGTACCGATGAGTGTCAGCCAGCGGGTACGCTGATAATTTGAAGGTGTCATGGCAGTATTCCTGCAGTAATAAAAAGGAAAAATCTCTGCCGACAACCATAACGAAGTGCATTTTATGCCTGGGGAAAAACGGCATGAAATGCCATCAGAACGGAATGAAATGCCTTAGTTCAGGAATGAATGACGCGACAATTATTCACCAAATTTATTATTTGTAAGTTAGCACACACTATCACCGCAACTATTGTTATTCAATGGTTTCAATTGTGACTGTTACGTTAAAATCTGGCGCTAACCCCCATCGTATACAGATAGTCGCTATTATTAGTGGTATTTTCTGCCTGAGTTAGCGCGGCATAGGCGGCAATATTTTGATTGAGCAACATATCAGCGCCTACGGTGACATCCAGCCAGTTGCCGTTCTGGTTTGTCGCCGTCATCCGGCTCAGGCCTGATTGCGCCTTCCAGATATTCTCGCCAAATTGCTGGTTATAGCTGATTTGCGCCCAGGGTCGGAGATCGCCAAGCCGGGAGTCAACACGCCAGCCTAAGCTACTCACGCTGGCATGCCATAACGGATCGGTCAGCGTGGTAGTACTGTCGCCAAACTCGTTATACATCGAGGTGGTTGTGCCATCGTAATGTAATGCCGCGACCGGGCCGGTTGTAACCTGTTCATATAAAGGAAAATTCCAGCCCATACTCATACTGCTGGTCACATCCACAGGAGTTTCTTCCGCCAGATTGACTTCCAGTCCCAGCGCCCTTTGGCTACTTTGAATACGTTGCGACAAAATATCGTTGTAATCAGGTTGATGATCACTATCCCAGGTGTAACGCTCTGTGGAATGTCCGGGTTGCGTATCAACGATATATTCTTGTTGCCAGGCGTAAGCTGTGTTGAGAAAAAAGGCACTGATTACCACGCTCGCCAGCAGGCTTAGCTGCCAGCGACCACCGCTTTTTTTTATGATCATTAACACGACTCCAGGGAAGAGCCGAATTCGGCAATATTATTGTCATTGTATGAAGGATATCGGGCATAGTAGCCCTGTATTAAATATTGACTTTTTCACCGATGCGTCAAGAAAAGCGGCTGAAATTTTTACGATCGGGTACATAGCGAGGGAAAGTATGGAACGTTGCGGCTGGGTGAGTCAGGACCCGCTTTATATTGCCTACCATGATAATGAGTGGGGCGTGCCTGAAACTGACAGTAAAAAACTGTTCGAAATGATCTGCCTTGAAGGGCAGCAGGCTGGGTTATCGTGGATCACCGTCCTCAAAAAACGCGAAAACTATCGCGCCTGCTTTCATCAGTTCGATCCGGTGAAGGTCGCAGCAATGCAGGAAGAGGATGTAGAAAGACTGGTACAGGACGCCGGGATTATCCGCCATCGCGGGAAAATTCAGGCAATTATTGGTAATGCGCGGGCGTACCTGCAAATGGAACAGAACGGCGAACCGTTTGCCGACTTTGTCTGGTCGTTTGTAAATCATCAGCCACAGGTGACACAAGCCACAACGTTGAGCGAAATCCCCACATCTACGCCCGCCTCCGACGCCCTATCTAAAGCACTGAAAAAACGTGGTTTTAAGTTTGTCGGTACCACAATCTGTTACTCCTTTATGCAGGCATGTGGGCTGGTGAATGATCATGTGGTTGGCTGCTGTTGCTATCCGGGAAATAAACCATGATTCGGGAAGCGCAACGTTCAGAACTCCCCGCGATCCTCGAACTGTGGCTGGAAAGTACAACCTGGGGACATCCCTTTATAAAAGCGAATTACTGGCGTGATTGCATTCCGCTGGTGCGGGATGCGTATCTTGCCAATGCGCAAAACTGGGTCTGGGAAGAAGACAGTAAGCTTCTCGGTTTTGTCAGCATTATGGAAGGCCGATTTCTGGCAGCGATGTTTGTCGCACCGAAGGCCGTCAGGCGCGGTATTGGTAAGGCGCTGATGCAATATGTGCAGCAGCGCCATCCCCACCTGATGCTGGAGGTTTATCAAAAAAATCAACCGGCGATAAATTTTTACCAGGCGCAGGGTTTTCACATTGTCGATTGCGCATGGCAGGATGAAACCCAACTACCCACCTGGATTATGAGCTGGCCGGTGGTTCAAACGCTGTAAGTGTCAGTTCCGGACCGTTGTATTTTTCCAGCCATGCCAGCGCCGTATTACCCGCACAGCCATTCCCCAGCCGCGAGCTGGGGAGATCTTTGGTCAGCACGTTGACTGCGCCGTTTTTACAAATACCGTCAGCGGTTAAATCCAAATCCGGCCATGCCCCTTCGTGAATACAAATCACGCCAGGTTTAATTCCCTCGCTAATGACCGCTCCGGCAAGAATTTGCCCGCGTGCGTTCCACAGCCGAACAGTATCGCCATCTTGAATGCCGCGCGCCAGGGCATCGTCAGGATGAATGGTGGCAGGCTCACGATTTGCCACCGCATACAATTCGCGCAGAGAACTGTAATTCAGCTGGCTGTGCAGACGATGCGCCGGATGAGCAGAAAGTACCTGTAACTGTTCCGGTTCGGCATTGCCCTGCCATTCGTCCGGCTCCAGCCACATTGGATGCCCCGGGCAATCCGGATAAGCGTAATCGGCAATACGCTGCGAGAAGATTTCAATCTTACCGCTGTCGGTTTTTAATGGATGCGCCTGCGGATCGCGGCAAAAATCAGCGAAGCGAATAAACCGCTCGCTGTCCGGGTTTTCCGGCATCTCAATTAACTGATTGGCTTGCCAGAACTCAGCAAATGGCGGCAATTCAACCTGCTGGCTTGCCCCGCGCTGTCGGGCAACGTTATAAAACGTTTCCAGCCATTGCAACTCACTTTTTCCTTCCGTAAAACGTGCATAACCGCCCTTCTCCCAGCGTTCACTTAACTCGGCAAAAACATCAAAATCATTACGCGCTTCATAGCGTGGCGGCACCACTTGCTTCATCGGCACCAGATGCTGATTACTGTAATCGCCGGTCATGGTGAGATCATTACGCTCAAAAGAGGTAGTCGCAGGCAGAACGATATCCGCGTGTTTTGCCGCCGCCGTCCAGAAGCATTCGGAGATAACTACCAGCTCCGGTTTTTGCCAAGCTCGTATCAGGCGATTAGTGTCCTGATGATGGGTGAAGTTGGCGCCACCCGCCCACCAGATAAAGCGAATATCCGGGAAGAGGCGATTCATGCCATTGTGTTGGTATGCGCAGCCAGGGTTTTCCAGTGCTTCAACAATACGGGCAACAGGGATTTTATCTACCGCATCGCTGCCACCCGGCAAGCTACCCTGCATGGAAGAGAGCACCGCAGAACGCCGCGTGGGATTACCACCATTGGCAAAATGATAAGAAAGACCAAAACCGCCGCCGGGTGTGCCGATTTGCCCCAACATTGCCGCCAGCGTGACGATCATCCAGTGTTTTTGCTCACCAAACTGTTGGCGCTGCATTCCCCAGCCAGCCATCAGCATGGTCGTGTTTTGGTGGAAAAGAGCCGCCAACTCGCGAATTTTCGCTGCGTGAACCCCACAAATCCCTGCCGCCCATTCGGCGGTTTTGGCTATTCCGTCACTCTCGCCCAGCAAATAAGAGGCGAAGACGGCATAACCTGTGGTGCAACGCGCCAGAAACGCTTCGTCGTGCCAACCATTTTCCACCAGCGTATGGGCGATCCCCAGCATCAGCGCAACATCGGTGCCCATGTGCGGTGCCACCCACTCCATTTTATCGCCAAAGAAATCGACGGTTTCCGATCGCATTGGATCAATACAGATCAGCTTTTTCCCGCTGTCACGCAGTGCGGAAAAGTAAGAAAGCCCCTGCTCATCAGATGCATTCCACGCAATTTTCAGCGTATTGAGTGGGTTAGCACTCCACAACACCACGACATCGCTATGTTCCAGCACCAGCGGCCAACTGGTTTGCTGTTGATAAACTTCGCTGCCACCCACGACATACGGCATGATCGCCTGTGCCGCACCGGTCGAATAATCCCCCAGATGCCCGGTATAACCGCCTGCCAGCGCCATATAGCGTTGTAATAATGTCGAGGCCTTATGCAGCACGCCGTTTGAACGCCAGCCGTAGGAACCAGCAAAAATCGATGCCGGACCATAAGCCTCACGAATGCGTTTATGTTGTTGGTGAATAAGATCCAGCGCCTCATCCCAACTCACGCGAACAAATTCATCCTGCCCACGAATGCCTTGCGGGTTTTCCGGTGACGCGAGAAAGCCTTTGCGCACCATTGGAAATCGTACCCGCGTATTGCTGTGAACCTGGTCGCGAACCGCGCTCTGCAAGGAGTTTTCCATTCCTGTGGCTAACGCGCCACGCGAGCTAAACACGGTTTCGTCGTCGGTTTCAACCAGCATGGGCCCCCAGTGGGCGGCAGTCAGAACGGAATATCGTGAGGATGAGTTGGCCAAACCGAAGACTCCTGAAAGGTTAGATGTATTGAGCAGTTAAATATTACTTACAAATTTCCGAGTATTCCCAGGAATAATCTTCATGTTCACGCGGCATAATCTCCCGCCACGGAACCCGTGGCAAAGAATAAAAAGGTTATTAAGGATTAACAATGAAGAAACGTGTTTATCTTATTGCCGCCGTAGTGAGTGGCGCTCTGGCGGTATCTGGCTGCACAACTAACCCTTACACCGGCGAACGCGAAGCAGGCAAATCTGCTATCGGCGCAGGTCTGGACTCTCTCGTGGGCGCGGGTATTGGTGCGCTCTCTTCTTCGAAGAAAGATCGCGGTAAAGGCGCGCTGATTGGCGCAGCAGCAGGCGCAGCTCTGGGCGGCGGCGTGGGTTATTACATGGATGTGCAGGAAGCGAAGCTGCGTGACAAAATGCGCGGCACAGGTGTTAGCGTAACCCGCAGCGGGGATAACATTATCCTCAATATGCCGAACAATGTGACCTTCGACAGCAGCAGCGCGACCCTGAAACCGGCAGGCGCTAACACCCTGACCGGCGTGGCAATGGTGCTGAAAGAGTATCCGAAAACGGCGGTTAACGTGATTGGTTATACCGACAGCACGGGGGGTCACGACC
The DNA here is from genome assembly GCF_001712525.1 of Shigella sp. FC1661. NCBI lineage: Bacteria > Pseudomonadati > Pseudomonadota > Gammaproteobacteria > Enterobacterales > Enterobacteriaceae > Shigella > Shigella sp. FC1661. Next base: position 3,995 of record NZ_MDGW01000048.1, on the reverse strand, counting down.
TGAACATGCGTCTCTCCCAGCAGCGTGCGGATTCTGTTGCCAGCGCGTTGATCACCCAGGGCGTGGACGCCAGCCGCATCCGTACTCAGGGCCTTGGCCCGGCTAACCCAATCGCCAGCAACAGCACCGCAGAAGGTAAGGCGCAAAACCGCCGTGTAGAAATTACCTTAAGCCCGCTGTAATCCCTTTCATGCCAGGTGATGCAGAAATCACCTAGCATTCTTCAGTTTTCCTTCATCATATTTCAGGCTAAGGTGAGCGCCTTATCAGTGAATGGAGAGAAGCATGAAGCCGTCCGTTATCCTCTACAAAGCCTTACCTGATGATTTACTGCAACGCCTGCAAGAGCATTTCACCGTTCACCAGGTGGCAAACCTCAGCCCACAAACCGTCGAACAAAATGCAGCAATTTTTGCCGAAGCTGAAGGTTTACTGGGTTCAAACGAGAATGTAGATGCCGCATTGCTGGAAAAAATGCCGAAACTGCGTGCCACATCAACGATCTCCGTCGGCTATGACAATTTTGATGTCGATGCGCTTACCGCCCGAAAAATTCTGCTGATGCACACGCCAACCGTATTAACAGAAACCGTCGCCGATACGCTGATGGCGCTGGTGTTGTCTACCGCTCGTCGGGTTGTGGAGGTAGCAGAACGGGTAAAAGCAGGCGAATGGACCGCGAGCATAGGCCCGGACTGGTACGGCACTGACGTTCACCATAAAACACTGGGCATTGTCGGGATGGGACGGATCGGCATGGCGCTGGCACAACGTGCGCACTTTGGCTTCAACATGCCCATCCTCTATAACGCGCGCCGCCACCATAAAGAAGCAGAAGAACGCTTCAACGCCCGCTACTGCGATTTGGATACTCTGTTACAAGAGTCAGATTTCGTTTGCCTGATCCTGCCGTTAACTGATGAGACGCATCATCTGTTTGGCGCAGAACAATTCGCCAAAATGAAATCCTCCGCCATTTTCATTAATGCCGGACGTGGCCCGGTGGTTGACGAAAATGCACTGATCGCAGCATTGCAGAAAGGCGAAATTCACGCCGCCGGGCTGGATGTCTTCGAACAAGAGCCACTGTCCGTAGATTCGCCGTTGCTCTCAATGGCCAACGTCGTCGCAGTACCGCATATTGGATCTGCCACCCATGAGACGCGTTATGGCATGGCCGCCTGTGCCGTGGATAATTTGATTGATGCGTTACAAGGAAAGGTTGAGAAGAACTGTGTGAATCCGCACGTCGCGGACTAAGCCGCGACTGCGTGAAGTAAAGCCCGATAATCGCTCGGGCTTTTACTCTTTATTGGGTTGCAGTAACTGCTGTAGTCCAGGCCTGATTAAACGCCTGATGTTGTGCCGGTAACGGCGCAATCAGTTTGTTATATTCACTTGCCTGCTGCGAAGTCGGGAACTGGATACCATTTGCTACAAAGCTCACCTGAGTACCTTGTTGAGCAATGTAGTCTCCAACCATCACCAGTTGTTGCGTGAAAGTTTGTGCAACCGGAATCAACGGTTGCAATGCATCAGCTGGCGTCGTTACCACTTTGGTGAATGCCTGATCAAAGACCGGTTTCAAATCATCGGTCTGTTTTAGCGCAGAGTGCGCAGCATCGGCCTGCAACTTCGCATTTTGCAGTTGTTGCGCCAGCACACCCAGCGAACCGTTCATTTCACGCAGCGGACCGCTTTGCGTAACGTAATCCTGCGGTACGCGAATTGCGTTAACGCTGTCTACGACCGGGCGCAGACCGGAATCCATCGCCTGATTCACCTGCTGAGAATAACCATACAGAATCGCGTAATCAGAGACAAAAGGACCAAACTGTTTTTTCTGATCGGCAGTCAGGGTTGGTAGACGTTCACCGCTACGCATCACTGTATTCTGCAGGAAGTCGATAAACGCTTTACGCTGATCGCCTTCTTTATCAAAACACCCACTCAGGCTAACTACCATTAATAACGCCGCAAGAGGCGCAAACCAGCGAGAGCAGGACTTTCCTGTCGCCATTTTCTTACTCCTTTCACCCAAAAAAAGCGCACAACGACACACGCGTGTCTGACGTGACAAGGATAGTCCAGGACAGGCTTGCAGGATACCCTTTCTACGTAATCTTCCTGGTAAAATCATGGAGAAAATGAAACAAGGTTAATTTGTTGTTTCATTGTTAAAAAATGATATTGCCGTTGCTTTTTTGTAGCCCGAGATTTACGCCTTCGCAGAACTTTAGATTTTCGAAATCTTTACAAAACAGGAGTGGTAAGAGATATATCGGCATTTATCAGATCGTTAGGTGGCTATAAGTCACGCTAAATGACTGGCTGAATCGAATCATAGCCAGAGCATGCCCTGACTTCACCCCGCTGTGTCTGCTTTTCCCGACTATTCTTAATGAGCTTCGATGCAATTCACGATCCCGCAGTGTGATTTGAGGAGTTTTCAATGGAATATAAAGATCCAATGCATGAGCTGTTGAGCAGCCTGGAACAGATTGTTTTTAAAGATGAAACGCAGAAAATTACCCTGACGCACAGAACAACGTCCTGTACCGAAATTGAGCAGTTACGAAAAGGGACAGGGTTAAAAATCGATGATTTCGCCCGGGTTTTGGGCATATCAGTCGCCATGGTAAAGGAATGGGAATCCAGACGCGTGAAGCCTTCAAGTGCCGAACTAAAATTGATGCGTTTGATTCAAGCCAACCCGGCATTAAGTAAGCAGTTGATGGAATAGACTTTTATCCACTTTATTGCTGTTTACGTCCTGATGACAGGACCGTTTTCCAACCGATTAATCATAAATATGAAAAATAATTGTTGCATCACCCGCCAATGCGTGGCTTAATGCACATCAACGGTTTGACGTACAGACCATTAAAGCAGTGTAGTAAGGCAAGTCCCTTCAAGAGTTATCGTTGATACCCCTCGTAGTGCACATTCCTTTAACGCTTCAAAATCTGTAAAGCACGCCATATCGCCGAAAGGCACACTTAATTATTAAAGGTAATACACTATGTCCGGTAAAATGACTGGTATCGTAAAATGGTTCAACGCTGACAAAGGCTTCGGCTTCATCACTCCTGACGATGGCTCTAAAGATGTGTTCGTACACTTCTCTGCTATCCAGAACGATGGTTACAAATCTCTGGACGAAGGTCAGAAAGTGTCCTTCACCATCGAAAGCGGCGCTAAAGGCCCGGCAGCTGGTAACGTAACCAGCCTGTAATCTCTGCTTGAAAGCACAGAATCTAAGATCCCTGCCATTTGGCGGGGATTTTTTTATTTTTTTTCAGGAAATAAATAATCGATCGCGTAGTAAAATCTATTATTATTTTTGTGAAGAATAAATGTGGGTGCAATGAGAATGCGCAACGCCGTAAGAAAGGCGGGAATAATTTCCCGCCGAAGACTCTTACTCTTTTAAATTGCAGGCTAAAAATGCCGCCAGCTCATAACGCCCCTGTTTAATATGCAATTCACACAGTGAATCTCTTACCATCCAGGTGAAAAATAAAAGCGTGAAACAAATCACTATTAATGAAAGTAATCCGTATTTTTGCGGCATTCCCAGCCCCCTGTGTTGATTTCCAACGAGTAAGAGGCTAACCTTATGGTGTTCAGGCATAGGGTGCCTCACTTTGATTTATAGTCAGGTGGGGCTTTTCTCTGTCTGCCTTTCGGTGAATACCTGAGACAAACAGTCTCAAGCACCCGTAGCTATTCTAGCTTAATAAGTTTGTTTCTTCTCCTTGATATAATCCTAAAAAAATCTGGTAATGCTGCCAACTTACTGATTTAGTGTATGATGGTGATTTTAAGGTGCTTGCGTGGCTTCCATTTCCATCAGATGTCCTTCCTGCTCCGCTACTGAAGGCGTGGTGCGTAACGGCAAAAGCACTGCCGGACATCAGCGCTATCTCTGCTCTCATTGCCGTAAAACATGGCAACTACAGTTCACTTACACCGCCTCTCAGCCCGGTACGCAC
>NZ_MDGW01000047.1:0-10593 GCF_001712525.1 Shigella sp. FC1661 | reverse complement strand
CTAAATCACGTCAGCGCTGGCTGTTTTACGCGTATGACAGGATACGGAGGACGGTTGTGGCGCACGTCTTCGGTGAACGCACTCTGGCCACACTGGAGCGTCTTCTGAGCCTGCTGTCGGCCTTTGAGGTCGTGGTATGGATGACGGATGGCTGGCCGCTGTATGAATCACGCCTGAAGGGAAAGCTGCACGTTATCAGCAAGCGTTACACTCAGCGCATTGAGCGACATAATCTGAATCTGAGACAACATCTGGCAAGGCTGGGACGGAGGTCACTGTCGTTCTCAAAATCGGTGGAGCTGCATGACAAGGTCATCGGGCATTATCTGAACATAAAACACTATCAGTAAGTTGGAGTCATTACCTAATTTCTCGCTCAATATTTTGTAGGGCTTATTATTTTTTTCCGAGCCGCATCAAGGCGATATGCGGTCTACGTTTTTGCAGGCGAGTTATTAGAATAAAGAAATGATACGCGCGAGGTCAGAGAAAATCTTCACAATCAAGACTTTGAAATAACGGAGATGGATAAGAATTTTCTACTAAATTAATCGCAAGAGAATATTCATTCTCTATTTGCGGCAGATCACAAAAAAAAGGTGCACATTTGTGCACCCAAGGATGAAAGCTGACAGCAATGTCAGCCGCAGACCACTTTAATGGCCAGTCCTCCGCGTGATGTTTCGCGGTATTTATCGTTCATATCTTTGCCGGTTTCATACATCGTCTCGATCACTTTATCGAGTGAAACACGCGGTGCCGAGGTGCGGCGCATCGCCATCCGCGCGGCGTTTACTGCTTTCACGGCATTAATGGCATTACGTTCAATGCACGGGATTTGTACCTGTCCGGCAACCGGATCGCAGGTCAGCCCAAGGTTATGCTCCATCGCGATTTCCGCCGCATTGCATACCTGCGCCGGACTGCCGCCCAGTAGTTCAGTTAACCCTGCCGCCGCCATTGAACAGGCCACGCCAATCTCCCCCTGACAGCCGACCTCCGCGCCAGAGATGGAGGCGTTCATTTTATACAGCGCGCCAATAGCCCCCGCTGCCAGAAAATAGCGGGCAATTGACCGCTCGTTTACCGGACGACGGAACTTATCGTAATAAGCCAGCACTGCCGGAATAATGCCGCACGCACCGTTAGTCGGTGCCGTTACCACGCGCCCGCCAGCTGCGTTTTCTTCACTAACCGCCAGCGCGTACATGTTGATCCAGTCGATGACATTCATCGGATCGTTAGAGATGTTATCGCTAGAAACCAGCTGACGACGCAGCGCTACGGCACGACGCGGCACATTGAGCGGACCAGGCAGCACGCCTTCAGTGTTCATCCCGCGTTCAATACCGTCATGCATCACTTGCCAGATACGGGCAAACCCTGCGTCAATTTCCGCTTTGCTGCGCAGCGCCAGCTCGTTGTGCATCATCAGGCCAGATATAGACAGGCCGTTGTAATCACACATTTTCAGCAGTTCACCTGCTGAGTGGAAATCGTAAGGTACGGACGTTTCGACATCGTGCGACAGGCCGAAGTGTTCTTCTTCGACAATAAACCCGCCGCCGACAGAGTAATAGGTTTTACTTAATAGCGCTTCCTGTCCCTTCCAGGCAGTGATCCGCATTCCGTTCTCATGGCGAGGCAACATTTCGGGATGGAAGATAATGTTCTTTGCTACAGGAAAATCAACAATATGCGCACCAGATGCCACTGGCAGCCGCCCGCTGCGCGTTACTAACTCTATAAATGCAGGGATCTCATCAATGACAACATCCTGCGGACTGTTTCCTGCCAGTCCCATGATAATGGCGACATCCGTGGCATGGCCTTTGCCCGTCAGTGACAACGACCCATACAGATCGACCACAATATGGCTCGTCGCGGTTAATAAGCCGCTACTTTCCAGCCGATCAATAAAACTTTTTCCGGCATTCATTGGCCCCACGGTATGCGAACTGGAGGGACCAATCCCAATTTTGAAAATATCGAATGCACTAATCATATCCACACCCTCGGATTGCCGTTCAGTGAAGTGGAGCGGAACGACCTTGCGACCGTCCCGCTCACGAGGCTTTACGCACTACGTACTGCGATAGCTTCAATTTCCAGCTTCACATCTTTCGGCAAACGCGCAACCTGCACACAGCTCCGGGTCGGGTAGGTCGCCTGATGCTCATCGAAGAACTGCTTATAGACTTCATTGATGGTGGCAAAATCATTCAGATCGGTGATGAACACGGTCATCTTGATGATATCGCCCACGCTCAGCCCGGCAGCAACCACGATCGCTTTGACGTTTTCGAGGCTTAAACGCGCCTGATCTTGCACATCAGCCGGGATCTCACCGGTCTGCGGGCAAACCGGAATTTGCCCGGAGGTGAAGACCATGCTGCCTAAATCAACGCCCTGAACATAAGGGCCGATTGCGCCTGGGGCACGTTGCGTTTCGATAATCTTTTTCATACATCCTCCGGCGTCAGAGCGCCTGGGTAAAAGTACGTGAAATAACATCCTGTTGCTGTTCACGGGTCAGTGCGTTGAAGCGCACGGCGTAGCCAGAGACACGGATTGTCAGGTTAGGATATTTTTCCGGGTGCTCGATGGCATCCAGCAGCATTTCCCGATTCATTATGTTGACGTTGAGGTGTTGACCGCCTTCGACATCCGCTTCGTGGTGGAAATACCCATCCAGCAGGCCGACAAGGTTGGTTTTACGTACTGGATCTTCTTTGCCCAGCGCCGCAGGAACGATTGAGAAGGTGTACGAGATCCCATCTTTGGCGTAGGTGAACGGCAGTTTCGCCACCGACGTCAATGAGGCCACGGCACCTTTGCGGTCACGACCATGCATCGGGTTAGCGCCCGGCGCGAACGGTGTTCCGGCGCGACGACCGTCCGGCGTATTACCGGTTTTCTGGCCGTACACCACGTTAGAAGTGATAGTCAGAATCGACTGGGTAGGGACGGCGTTGCGATAGGTTGGCAGCGCTTTAATTTTCTTCATAAAGCGTTCAACCAGGTCGCAGGCAATGCTGTCTACGCGCTCGTCGTTGTTGCCGTACTGCGGATATTCACCGTCGATTTCAAAGTCCACCGCCAGGCCGTTTTCGTCACGGATTGGTTTCACGCGGGCATATTTGATGGCAGACAGGGAGTCCGTCGCCACCGACAGGCCCGCGATGCCGCATGCCATAGTGCGATAGACATCACGATCGTGCAGCGCCATCAGCGAAGCTTCGTAGCTGTACTTGTCGTGCATGTAGTGAATGATATTCAGCGCGCTGATGTACTGCACCGCCAGCCAGTCCATGAAGTGATCGAGGCTGTCCATCACTTTGTCGTAATCCAGCACGTCGTCCATCAGCGGTGCTGTTTTCGGCCCGACCTGAATCTTCAGCTTCTCGTCCACCCCGCCGTTAATTGCGTAGAGCAGCGTTTTCGCCAGGTTAGCGCGTGCACCAAAGAACTGCATTTGCTTACCAATCACCATTGGGCTGACGCAGCAGGCAATCGCGTAATCGTCGCTGTTGAAGTCAGTACGCATCAGATCGTCATTTTCATACTGCAAGGAAGAGGTGACGATCGACACCTGCGCGGCATATTTTTTGAAGGCAATCGGTAATTCTTCCGACCAAAGAATGGTCAGGTTAGGTTCCGGTGCCGGCCCCATAGTGTGCAGGGTGTGCAAATAGCGGAAGGAGTTTTTGGTCACCAGCGTACGACCGTCCAGCCCCATCCCGCCGATCACTTCCGTCGCCCAGATTGGGTCGCCGGAGAACAGCGAATCAAATTCCGGTGTACGCAGGAAGCGTACCATACGGATCTTCATGATGAAGTGATCGATCAGTTCCTGTGCCTGCTGCTCATTGAGTACGCCAGCTTTAAAGTCGCGCTCAATGTAGATATCGAGGAACGATGCCGTGCGGCCCAGCGACATCGCGCCGCCATTTTGCGATTTCACTGCCGCCAGATAAGCGAAGTAGAGCCACTGCACCGCTTCTTGCGCATTCTGCGCCGGGCGAGAGATATCAAAGCCATATTTCGCCGCCATTTCCTGAATCTGCAACAGCGCATGACGATGCTCTGCCAGCTCCTCACGCAGACGGATGGTGGCTTCCAGATCCTCGCCTTTTTCCAGACGAGACTGGAGATCGGCAAATTGCAGTTCGCGTTCACGTACCAGATAACTGATGCCATACAGCGCTACGCGGCGATAGTCACCGATAATGCGCCCACGGCCATAGCCATCTGGTAAACCGGTCAGCACGCCAGATTTACGGCAGCGCAGCATATCCGGTGAGTAAACATCAAATACGCCCTGGTTATGGGTTTTACGCAGATCGGTAAACAGATATTCAAATTCACTGTCCATTTCACGGCCATAGGCGTGGAATGAACTTTTAATCATATTAATGCCACCGAACGGGTGTAGCGCACGTTTCAACGGCGCATCCGTTTGCAGGCCAACAATTTTTTCCAGCGGCTGGTTAATATATCCCGCATCATGAGCGGTAATTGTGGTGGCAATATTGGTATCGAAATCAACCGGCGCGTGGGTTGCGTTTTCGATACGGATACCTTCCATTACTTTTTCCCACAATTCCGTGGTGGCAGGCGTCGCTTCAGCGAGGAAAGATTCATCGCCTTCATACGGTGTATAGTTATGTTGAATAAAATCGCGGACATTAATTTCGTTTTTCCAGTCCGTACCTTTAAAGCCAAGCCATGCGTCGGCGTACAGCTTATCGCTGGTATCAATATCTACCTTCATGAAAAATAATCTCTCTACAATACTTCAACTAAATTATGCAAATTCTGCGGGCGCGTTAACTTTGCCTAAATGAATGGCATCCAAAGCAATCATTTTTTCTTCGTTAGTCGGAATAACAGCGCAAATGACACGCGCATTTTCACTGGAAACAATTCGCTCACCACAGGAGTTAGAGCGATTATTCATGTCTGTATCAATCTCTACGCCTAATACAGCCAAATGTTCCATGACCAGACGACGAATTAAGCTTGAATTCTCTCCTATTCCGCCGGTGAATATAATTCCATCCAGGCGACGTAATGAAGCTGCGTGTCCGGCAATATGACGGGCAATTCGGTGAACAAAGGTTTTAATTGCCAGTTGCGCGCGTTCGTGACCTTCATGCCAGGCTTTTTCCAGAACACGTAAATCCGAAGAAAGACCGGAAATACCTAATAATCCCGACTCTTTATTCACTACGCGTTCCAGGTCACCCAAGCTCTGGTTGGTTTGGCTGGCGACCCAGGACATCGCACCAAAATCGACATCGCCACTGCGGGTACCCATCATCAAGCCTTCCAGCGGCGTCATTCCCATTGAGGTGTCAACACTCTGACCGTTGCGAACTGCGCAGATTGACGCGCCATTGCCAAGATGCGCCACAACCAGGCCGGAGTCATCTTCCGCTAGATTCAGCAAAGAATGTGCGCGCTGGGAAACATAGCGGTGCGACGTGCCGTGGAAACCATAACGGCGTACACCTAACTCTTCATAATATTTCCACGGCAGGCCGTATAAATAAGCTTCCGGAGCCATCGTCTGGTGGAAACTGGTATCAAATACCGCCACCTGAGTTACGCCCGGAAATAATTGCTGCGCCGATTCAATACCACTTAAATTGGCGTAATTATGCAGGGGTGACAGTGGAGAAACGCGACGGATATTATCAATGACCTCATCGGTAATAATGGCGGACTCGGTAAAAATACTGCCGCCGTGAGCGATGCGGTGGCCAATTAAGGCCACTCTGTCATTTAAATTCCGTTTTTCCAGTTCAAATGCAATTGCCTTCAATGCACCTTCGTAGCTGTGGTGAGCCAGCGGTGCTGGCTCTCCCCCATTTACGGATAAGAATGCATTTTCCGAGTTAATACCGTCGGCAATACCTGACATTAATACTTCACAGTCGCTGGCATCGAGTACGGAAAACTTAATCGAAGACGAACCACAGTTAATAACCAAAACAACCGGAAATTCATTCATCTCTTTTCTCATCCTGAGTTACGGATTAAAACAGTTTGTATACGATGTTCAGGATGGTCAGCAGACCAATCACGGTAACAAACACGTTATCCAGACGACCACGGTATTTCGCCAGAGACGGCGCTTTACGGATGGCATACATCGGCAACAGGCACAGCAGGGATGCGATAATCGGTGCGCCCATGGCTTCAATAAGGTCGAGGATGTTCGGGTTGGCGTAGGCAACAACCCAGGTGGAGCCCATGATGAAGATCATGCTGATAGTGTTCAGTTTACCCAGCGACACTTTAGTTTTGTCGCCTTTATAACCGAACTTCAGAATCAGACCATTCAAGCCTTCCAGCGTCCCCAGATAGTGACCGAAGAAAGATTTGAAGATAGCCACGAGTGCGATGATGGAAGCCGCATATTCCAGTGTAATCGCGAACGTTGTTTTGGTACCGGTCATGGACGCAAAGTGGTTAGCCAGATAAGAAAGCACTGGAATATTCTGCGCTTTGGCTTCCGCCATGTTGGCCGGAGACAGCGTAAACAGGCAGCTAAAGGCAAAGAACATCACCACTGCAACCATCAGCATGCTGGCACGAGAAATGATTTGGGAACATTTACGTTCGGTGAAGTCGCGACCGAAGTCTTTCTCATACTCTTCACGTTTAGAAACCACGAAGGAAGAGACGATTGGCGAGAAGTTAAAGGAGAAAACCATGATGGAAATCCCCAGCCAGACAGTGATCAGGATACCGTCATGACCGGTTAACGACAGCGAACCGAGGTCAACCTGGTCGATAACTGCAGAGTTCCAGTAAGGGATCAGCGACAGAGAAATCAGCACCAGGCTGGCGATAAACGGCCATACCAGGTAGCTCATCACTTTAACCATCAGATCCTTACCAAACCAGATGACGAAAGCCATCAGCAGCAACAGGAACAGCGCCACAAAGCCGCGATTCAGCGGTGCAAATCCGAGCTGGTTTTCCCAGAACGTCATAAAGGTATTGGTAATAGTAACGCCATAAATCCACAGCAGTGGGCAAATCGCGAAGAAGTACAGGAACGTGATAACCACGCCGCCAGTTTTACCAAAATGCTCTTCCACCGTTTCCGTAATGTTGCCGGAAGGGTTAGAGCCAGAAAGACACAGACGCGCCAGCGCCCGGTGGCAATAAAATGCGATGGGGTATGCCAATACCAACATCAGAAGAATCGGGATCAGTCCGCCAAAACCTGCGCGGATAGGGAAGAACAGCACCCCGGCGCCGATTGCCGTACCAAACAAGCCTAACGTCCATGTGGTATCTGATTTACGCCAGGACGATTGTTTTGTCTGGCTGGATACAATGCTATCTGAAGTACTCATATCCTATCCTCAACGAATTAATTAAGCGTCAACGAAACCGGTGATTTGAGAGACGCGAGAAAGATCGATATTGCCGCCGGAAATAATACTGACGGTTTTTCTGTTTTGAATATATTGGTCTAATTTACCGCTTAATAATGCAGCACATGCCAGAGCGCCTGCGCCTTCGGTGACGACTTTATTGCGCTGAATTAAGGCAATCATACTGTTTCTGATTTCGTCTTCGCTGACCAGCACGATGTCATCGACTAATTCACGAACGATTTCGTAAGTTAAATTACCCGGGCGGGAGACATCACAACCATCCGCCAGGGTGCCGGTAGTTCGGTGCGTGGTTATTTCTCCGGAGTGGAAAGAAGCCGCCATGCCGTGAACGTTTTCTGACTGTACGCCAATAACACGAATGGTCGGGTTAATAGATTTAATTGCCACCGCAATACCAGCAATTAAACCACCACCACCAATTGGCACAATCACGTTATCGACATCATAGAGATCTTCCATAATTTCCAGACCAATCGTTCCCTGGCCAGCAATCACTTTCGGATCATCGTAAGGTGGGATAAAAATACGACCTTCCATTTCGACAATTTCGCTCACTTTAGCGATAGTGTCGTTGAAGTTATCACCATGCAGAACGACTTCTGCGGAGTAGTCGCACGTTGCCGCTACTTTGGATTTTGGCGCACCTTTTGGCATCACCACTTTACCGTCGATACCCAGCATCGCGCAGGAGAGCGAAACCCCTTGCGCATGGTTGCCCGCAGAACAGGCCACCACGCCTTTGCGTTTTTCCGCATCGGTCAGTGAACTTAATTTATTAAATGCGCCACGAATTTTAAATGAACCCGTACGCTGCATATTTTCAAACTTCAGGAATATTTCACCTTTGCAACGTTCACTAAAATAGTTGGAGCGAGGCATGCCTGTTTTATAAATTCGCCCAGCCAGTCGTTGTTTCGCTTCAATAATATCATCAATAGCAACTGGCAGATCGTATGTAATATGCATTATAAAACCTCTTCGTCTGAATTAAATATGTAGGTAACCGTAACCGACACCTGCAAAACAGACAGGTGGATTATTTATGTTTAAATAAAAACAAATAACTAACCAACTTCTATTAATAGCCTTCGTCTACACCCATTATAAGATGAATACTCTTTGGCTAATTCCACCAAAACCGATGCTGCTTTTTTAATACGATAATTTTTCGACCATACCGCGGCATATTGTGCCACAGGTAATGTTTCTTCAACCGGAATAGTAATAAATTGATTTGAACCAAAAGGTGACGTCATATCACAAGGAATTACAGTTAAGAAATCAGCATTGAGAACAAGATTATAAATTGTCACGACTGAGTCGGTTTTAACGATGTTTTCAATACTGATGCCATTTCTTTGTAACGTAGTAAGAAGCTCGCTGTAGTACCCCATATTGGTTTGTGGCAACACCCACTGTTCGTTCTTCAACGACTCCAGCGTGGTGGTGCCGGTGCATGTTCGGGACTTACTGGCTACCAGCACAAACTCGGACTCGAACAGCGGCTCAACATGTAAATCCTGAAGCTTCATTTCTGCACTTAACGTACCAATCGCAAAATCCAGTCGACCGTCGCGGATTGCCGGTAAGAACGAAGACAGTTGCGCTTCATACATAGAAACCTGCGCTTTCGGGAACACCTCTTTGAACTTGTTGATCATCCCTGACATAAAAGTAAAACCAATCAATGAAGGAAAACCAAATGAGACTTCCACCACCGCCTCAGAAGACATACCGCTTATCTCATTAACCATATTTTTCATTTCACGGGTAATGGATTCGGAACGGGAGAGTAACAATTGACCGGCAGGTGTTAATGTTACACCGGTATTTTTCCGCACCACTAATTCCACACCAAAATAATCTTCAATATCGTTAATGATTTTACTGACGGCCGGTTGAGTTAACCCTAATTCTTTTGCAGCCGAGCCGATAGAGCCACTTCTAATGACTTCCTGAAAGACTACCAGGTGCTGCGTTTTCGGAAGAAGAATAGTGCTCATAACGACCTACGTTAATTACCTCATTGACGGCATGAAGTGTATCAAAATGAAATGAACAGGATATGTGCGACCACTCACAAATTAACTTTCATTACTTTCCAGGGTATCGTTATTACAATCAAATATCTTTAAATATCAACAAGTTAAAGCATAAAAATCAGCATAAACCCTGATTTTTATCAAAAAAAATGACGGGGATAACCATATTTTATGGCGATAACATCATTCGTTATGTGGTTAATACAAAAAAGGGGCTGAGACCATATTTCAAGCAATTACCGGATAATTACCAGGCAAAATTTGAGTTAAATTTAATGAGCAAGTTCTCAAATTTTATTATAAATAAACCATTTTCAGCGATAAATACTGCGGCACGTCACATTTTTTCACGCTATTTGTTGGAGAACAAACATTTATTTTATCAATATTTTAAAATTTCGAATACAGGTATTGATCATCTCGAACAATTGATTAACGTCAACTTTTTCTCTTCTGACAGGACGTCATTTTGTGAATGCAATCGTTTTCCATAAATTCTTCTCCCCTCATAGGCGACGAATAGCATTTTGTGTTGAGGATCACAAAACGAATAATTGCTGGTCGCCGCGATAAGGTCAGACGAAGTCAGCAAGGGGAATTTTCACTGTGCTTTACATCAGCGTAGGACACAGAATGTTGCTTCGTTTACTGTAACGCCGGGTAAATGAGCGTTTTTTGATAGTGCGTAAGTGTCGTGCGAGGAAAATAAGCATCTATTATTGTTTGTCATGACGACAAGGCAGGCATCAATGAAAGGCTTCCCAATTGCACATATTTTTCACCCTTCAATCCCGCCAATGCACGCAGTGGTTAACAATCACAATAGAAATATTGATTATTGGACGGTAAAAAGAAAGTTTGCAGAAATTGTCTCCACCAATGACGTTAAAAAAATTTACAGTATAAGTAATGAACTGCGGGTAATGCTGCCAACTTACTGATTTAGTGTATGATGGTGATTTTAAGGTGCTTGCGTGGCTTCCATTTCCATCAGATGTCCTTCCTGCTCCGCTACTGAAGGCGTGGTGCGTAACGGCAAAAGCACTGCCGGACATCAGCGCTATCTCTGCTCTCATTGCCGTAAAACATGGCAACTACAGTTCACTTACACCGCCTCTCAGCCCGGTACGCAC
>NZ_MDGW01000046.1:0-10709 GCF_001712525.1 Shigella sp. FC1661 | reverse complement strand
GTTCAGGGAGTCTGACATCAAGAGCGCGGTAGCCTTTTTTAATATTTCATTCTCCATTTCAATGCGTTGTAGCTTTTTCCTCAGCTTACGTATTTCGATTTGTTCTGGTGTTATCGGAGAGGCTTTTGGTGTTTTGCCCTGACGCTCATCACGCAGTTGTTTGACCCATCTTGTCATTGTGGAAAGGCCAACATCCATAGCTTTGGCGGCATCTGCCACCGTGTATTTCTGGTCAACAACCAGTTGAGCGGATTCGCGTTTAAACTCTGCGCTAAAATTTCTTTTTTTCATTGGAGCACCTGTGTTGTTCTGAGGTGAGCATATCACCTCTGTTCAGGTGGCCAAATTCAGTGTGCCACTTCACGAATGGCTGGAGCTGGAAGGCGCGAAAGATCTTGATGACGCACTCTCTCTGCTGACCATTCTTTACCACCACGTACCGTCGGTCACATCGATGCCGGTCTACCTGGGGCAACTGGATGCGTTGTTGCAACCGTGTGTTAGAATTCTAACACAAGACGAGATCGATGTTCGAATAAAACGTTTCTGGCGTTACCTCGACAGAACCCTGCCAGGCGCCTTTATGCACGCCAATATCGGCCCGCCTGATTCGCCCATTACCCGCGCGATCTTACGTGCAGACGCAGAGTTGAAGCAGGTTTCACCGAACCTGACCTTTATCTACGATCCTGAAATCACCCCTGATGACCTGCTGCTGGAAGTGGCGAAGAACATCTGTGAATGTAGCAAACCGCACATCGCCAACGGTCCGGTGCATGATAAAATTTTCACAAAAGGGGGCTACGGGATTGTGAGCTGTTACAACTCACTGCCGCTGGCGGGTGGTGGCAGCACGCTGGTACGCCTTAACCTGAAAGCCATTGCCGAGCGCAGCGAATCGCTGGATGACTTCTTTACGCGCACTCTACCGCACTACTGCCAGCAGCAGATCGCCATCATCGATGCGCGGTGTGAATTCCTCTATCAACAATCACACTTCTTTGAGAATAGCTTCCTGGTGAAAGAAGGGCTGATTAACCCTGAACGTTTTGTGCCAATGTTTGGCATGTATGGGCTGGCGGAAGCGGTTAACTTGCTGTGTGAGAAAGAAGGGATTGCCGCGCGCTACGGTAAAGAAGCCGCCGTAAATGAAGTGGGTTATCGCATCAGCGCGCAACTGGCGGAGTTTGTCGCCAATACCCCCGTGAAATATGGCTGGCAAAAACGCGCCATGTTACACGCACAGTCGGGGATCAGTTCCGATATCGGCACCACGCCGGGCGCGCGTTTGCCGTATGGCGATGAGCCAGATCCGATCATCCATCTGCAAACTGTCGCCCCGCATCATGCTTATTATTATTCCGGCATCAGCGACATTCTGACGCTCGACGAAACCATCAAACGTAATCCGCAGGCGCTGGTACAGCTTTGCCTCGGTGCCTTTAAAGCCGGAATGCGTGAATTTACCGCCAATGTCAGCGGTAACGATCTGGTTCGCGTTACCGGTTATATGGTGCGTTTGTCGGATTTAGAAAAATATCGCGCCGAAGGTTCACGCACCAACACCACCTGGCTGGGCGAAGAAGCCACACGCAACACTCGTATTCTGGAACGCCAGCCGCGCGTGATAAGCCATGAACAGCAGATGCGCTTTAGTCAGTAAGATTATCCCCTTCTCCTGCGTTGACGGGCCAGGCAGTCGTCTGGCTCTGTTTCTGCAGGGCTGCAATCTGCGCTGCAAAAACTGTCACAATCCGTGGACGATGGGACGCTGCAATGATTGCGGAGAGTGCGTGCCACAGTGTCCGCATCAGGCGTTGCAGATTGTTGACGGCAAAGTGCTGTGGAACGCTGTGGTCTGCGAGCAGTGTGATACCTGCCTGAAGATGTGTCCGCAACATGCCACGCCAATGGCGCAATCCATGAGCGTGGACGAAGTGCTTAGCCATGTCCGCAAAGCGGTGCTGTTTATTGAAGGGATAACGGTAAGCGGCGGCGAAGCCACGACCCAACTGCCGTTTGTAGTGGCGCTGTTTACTGCTATCAAAAACGATCCGCAACTGCGCCACCTCACCTGCCTGGTGGACAGTAACGGCATGTTGAGCGAAACCGGCTGGGAAAAATTACTCCCGGTGTGTGACGGCGCAATGCTCGATCTCAAAGCGTGGGGGAGCGAATGTCATCAACACTTAACCGGACGCGATAATCAGCAGATTAAGCGCAGCATCTGTTTGCTTGCAGAGCGCGGCAAGCTGGCGGAACTGCGTTTGCTGGTAATTCCAGACCAGGTGGATTATTTGCATCACATCGATGAGCTGGCGACGTTTATCAAGAGACTTGGCGATGTTCCGGTTCGCCTGAATGCGTTTCATACCCACGGCGTGTATGGCGAGGCGCAAAGCTGGGCGAGCGCCACGCCGGAAGACGTTGAGCCGTTGGCTGATGCGTTAAAGGTGCGCGGGGTGAGCCGGTTGATATTTCCGGCGCTCTATTTGTGACATGCCAGATACGGCCTACGGTTCGGCACAGACTTGTAGGCATGATAAGACGCGACAAGCGTCGCATCAGGCATTGTGCGCCAACTGCCGGATGCGGCGTGAACGCCTTATCCGGCCTACGGTTCGGCACAAACCTGTAGGCATGATAAGACGCGACAAGAGTCGCATCAGGCATTATGCGCCGACTGCCGGATGCTGCCTACGAAGGGTAAACTACCCACTAACGCTAAACAACGCATACGTATTATTAAGCAACACTTCGGCAATCTCATCTTCTGGTTCCGGGCGCAACTCGCAAAGCACGTCAAACACCCGCACAGCCTGTTCCGGTCGGTTAGGCTGCCCCTGAAAGCCGTTGAGCGGCATATCCGGCGCGTCGGTTTCCAGCAACAACGATGCCAGCGGTAATTTTGCGATGACATCGCGGGTTTTACTGGCGCGTGGATAGGTGATAGTACCGCCTACGCCGATTTTGTAGCCCAGCTGTACAAACCGCTCGGCCTGTTGCAGGCTGCCGGAAAAACCGTGAACCACGCCAGTGCGCGATAAATCGTGGCGTTTAAGATGCATCGCCAGTTTGTCGTGTGTGCGCCGTGAATGCAGGATCACCGGCAGATCGTAGCGTTTCGCCAGTTTCAGCTGTTCGTCGAGTAACCACTGCTGCCTCTCAAGTTGCGGATCGTCGCCGAAGAGATCCAGACCGACCTCCCCCACTGCCACCACCTTCGCCGGACGCCTTTCCAGCGCCTGCTGTAGCTGCTCAAGAGACACATCGCTATGTTTTTCCAACATACCTGGATGCAAGCCCAATGCGGCATACAGCGGTTGATATTTTTCCGCTAACGCCTGCACACGGGCAAAATTTTCCGCCTCTGTCGCCGGAACAATGATCTTGCCTACGCCCGCTTGTGCCGCGCGTTGCAGGCTGGCCTCTTCATCGCCACTAAACGGCGGGAAATCAAAATGGCAGTGGGTGTCGATAAAACGGCAAATCAAGCCAGATCCTCATTGTTAAATGTCGGGTCGTTCGCCTGCGGAGCGTCAATCACTTCGGCAACCAGCGTATCGTTGGCGACTGGCGCAGGCGGAATAACGATCGATTCCGGCGTCACCACTGGCACCAGATGGCGGGTAAGCGGCGCTTTTTCAGTTAATAGCTTGCCAACCGTGGCGAGGAAATAACGACCGCATAAACGCCCAAGTTTATAGTCTTCACGCAGCGCCGGAATCCGACTGCCAAGCGCGATACTATGTAATGGCTTCGGCGGATAAATTTCGAATATCCGCAGCTTGCCCGGTGGTTTCTCAATAAATTGCTGAATGTCACGATAGCTGGTTTCATGATGCTGCACCAGATTGACCAGCGGCTGCAGGCTACTGTCACCCAGCCAGCGTTCCATGCGTTTGAACCACTGCGGCGTGTAGTACATTTGTGACGGCACAGTGCGAATGACGACCAACGTTTTAGCGCCCTGCCTTGCCGCCTCTTTAACCGGAATCGCATCACTGATCCCGCCATCCAGGTAGTTAATGCCTTCCAGCGACACTCCGCTACGATAAAAGCCAGGTATCGCACTGGAGGCGCGAATCACATCCAGCCAGTTTTGTTTGGTTGGTAAAAAGTAATTAGGCGCGTAGTCATCCTGACGACAGGCGCACATATAAAACGATTTGCCGCTGTCAAACAACCGCGCGGCGGTATCCATTTGCAACGGCATCTGGCTTGCGGTGGCCTCCACCAGCCAGTCGAGATCGATAAGATTTCCTCCACGGACAAAGCGCAATGGATCGAAAAATTCGCGTTTTGTGGTATAGCGCATGATGACTTTGCGCGCGTAACCGGGCTGATTGCAGATAAACGCCGAGAGGTTCTGCGCCCCGGCAGATGTGCCGAGATAAAGATCGAAAGGATTAAACTGCGCGCGCATAAACTCATCCAGCACGCCAGCCGTGAAAATTCCACGCTGTCCGCCGCCTTCGCACACCAGAGCTATTCGTCCAGGCTGGAACGGCCTTAGCGACAACGGCGCAATATTACCAAGCGTTACAGGTATTCGCTGCCCCACCTCTGCCTTCCTGTTTTTGTTGTGAAAGAATGACAAAGTAACGCAATTTATTATTCGCTAAAACCGCAAAAGCCAGTCCGCTGGACTGGCTTTGGATAAAATTTTCTTAATGGTCTGAAATCTAGGGTCGTTTTCGGCCCATGAACAAACTCACCAGGAACAGAATAATCCCGACGACAAAGACAATTTTAGCTGCGCCTGCAGCGGTACCGGCCAAACCACCAAACCCAAGTGCGGCGGCGATTAACGCGATAACCAGAAATATGATGCCCCAACGAAACATAAGCGTCTCCTTTACCATAGTTAATGTCACCGCTTGATATGAGCGTGAAAATCACTCAATGCGATATTTTTAGTGTGGTGCACATCGCGCTCCCGACAAAGTTCGGGAGGACGAATTACGACGAATTACTTAGTTTTCAGATCATTTTTAACGCTTTTCACACCATCTACCGCTTTGGCGATACTTTCAGCACGGTCACTTTGTGCCTGAGAATCTACGGTACCGGAGAGCTGAACCACGCCGTCGGTGGTTTCAACTTTCACATGACGGGAAGGGACGATATCGTCCGCCAGCAGTTTGGCTTTGATTTCACTGGTGGTGGCGGTGTCACCCGCGTAGCCCTTCACCGAGCCTTCTTTAGCGTCGCGAACGTGCAGTTTGTCGCTGACAGAGGTCACCCCTTCAACGCCTTTCGCCACTTTCACTGCCTCTTCGGCCTGAGCCTGGCTTTCAACGAAACCGCTCAGGGTCACGACTTTTTGCTCGGTTTTGACAGAGATATCGGTGCTCTTGATGTTGTCATGATCCACCAGCGCCGCCTTCACTTTCGCGGTGATGGCGCTGTCATCCATGAAATTACCGACTTTATTCATAGAGCTATCGACTTTTTGCCCTGCGCTTTCATTGGTAGTCTGTGCGTTGTTTTCCGCGTAGGCAGAGCCGGTCGCGACGGCAGAGGTCAACATTACAGCCCGCAGAGTTTTCGAAATCTTCAGTCTTGTCATAGTCATCGATTTATTCCTGTATGTTTGCTCGTAATTTGAGCCTGGCAACACGAGGTTGCATTGCTGAATAGGGAGAGACTTCACCCTCTACAGAAGTCAATGGTCGCCATCACAAAAGCGATGGGTGATGAATAACGACCATTACAGCCTCTGAATCAGTTATTAATATCGGTAGAATGACAATCGACGGCTTTAGATACTGATATCTACGCATTGAACGGTATTTAACGCCGTCAGAAATGTCATTACTTTGTTAAATATAGATCACAATTTTGAAACCGCTCGTAATATCAGCGAAAACATAAGCAAAAGTGAATGTTTTAAGAACATTCCGTAAGCGGCTAATAAGGAAGGGAAATTGACAGGGCGCAGCGGCTGCCGCGCCCTGGAGGCAAGAATTAATGCTCGCGGGTCTGGTGGAACTGAACGTCGGGATAACGTTCCTGCGCCAGGCGCAGGTTGACCATGCTGGTAGCGATGTAAGCGAGGTTATCGCCGCCATCAAGCGCCAGTTGGCTTTCGTTCTTACGCTTGAACTCTTCGAATTTCTTCGCGTCCGCACATTCTACCCAGCGGGCAGTGGCAACGTTGACTGATTCATATACTGCTTCAACGTTGTATTCGCTCTTCAGGCGCGATACCACCACATCAAACTGCAGCACACCAACAGCACCAACGATCAAATCGTTGTTGGAGATCGGACGGAACACCTGCACCGCGCCCTCTTCGGAAAGCTGTACCAGCCCTTTGAGCAGCTGTTTTTGCTTCAGCGGATCTTTCAGGCGGATACGACGGAACAGTTCTGGTGCGAAGTTCGGAATACCGGTGAACTTCATCATCTCCCCCTGGGTAAAGGTGTCGCCGATCTGAATAGTGCCGTGGTTGTGCAGGCCGAGGATATCACCCGGATACGCTTCTTCAACGTGCGAACGGTCGCCCGCCATAAAGGTCAGCGCGTCGGAGATAACCACATCTTTCGCAGTACGCACCTGGCGCAGCTTCATGCCTTTTTCATATTTACCGGATACTACGCGCATAAACGCCACGCGGTCGCGATGTTTCGGGTCCATATTGGCCTGAATTTTAAATACGAAGCCGGTAAATTTGTCTTCGCTCGCCTCTACGGTACGGGTATCAGTCTGACGCGGCATCGGCGCAGGGGCCCACTCCACCAGGCCATCCAGCATATGATCAACGCCGAAGTTACCCAGCGCAGTACCGAAGAATACCGGAGTGATTTCGCCCGCAAGGAACAGTTCTTTGTCGAACTCGTTAGACGCGCCTTTCACCAGTTCCAGTTCGTCACGTAGCTGCTGTGCCAGATCTTCACCAACCGCAGCGTCGAGATCCGGGTTATTCAGCCCTTTAACAATACGGACTTCCTGAATCGTGTGGCCTTTACCGCTCTGATAAAGATAGGTTTCGTCTTTATAAAGGTGGTAAACGCCTTTAAACAGCTTGCCGCAGCCAATCGGCCAGGTGATCGGTGCGCAGCCGATTTTCAGCTCGTTCTCAACTTCATCGAGCAGTTCCATCGGGTCGCGGATATCACGGTCAAGTTTGTTCATAAAGGTGAGGATCGGCGTGTCGCGCAGACGGGTAACTTCCATCAGCTTACGGGTACGATCTTCAACACCTTTTGCAGCGTCGATAACCATCAGGCAGCAGTCCACCGCTGTCAGGGTACGATAGGTATCTTCCGAGAAGTCTTCGTGCCCCGGGGTGTCTAGCAGGTTAACCAGGCAATCGTGATACGGAAACTGCATCACAGACGTAGTAATGGAGATCCCACGCTGCTTTTCCATCTCCATCCAGTCCGACTTAGCGTGCTGGTTGGAACCACGGCCTTTTACTGTACCAGCGGTCTGAATGGCCTGTCCGAACAGCAGCACCTTCTCGGTGATGGTAGTTTTACCGGCGTCCGGGTGAGAAATAATGGCAAAAGTGCGGCGCTTCGCCACCTCTTGCAAATAAGGAGACAACGTCATAATTCTTTCTTCTTGAGTAAGCGGCATCGCGCCGCGCTTGTTGAAAACGAAAAATTGCGGCTATTTTACCCATCAACGGGGGGGAGGCAATCAGTGTTTACACAGGAGCTGCTCCAGTTCGTGCAACGATGAAACGGTCCAGGTGGGCGCGATGCCTTCTGGTTGCTCGCGATGGTGCGCATTCAGCCAGCAAGTCGCAAGCCCGGCGTTGATGCCACCGAGAATATCGGACTCGGCAGTGTCGCCAACCATCAGCACGCGTGAACGGTCAGGATTGCCCGCCAGTTCCAGCGCATAATCGAAAATTTTCTTATTCGGTTTGGCAATGCCAACTTCTTCGGAAATCACCAGCAAATCAAAGTAATCACGCAGGCCCGTCCGTTCCAGACGCACTTGCTGCAAGGCGCTAAAACCGTTGGTGATGATGCCGATTTTAGCGTTGCCACGAATGGCGTTAAGCAGAGAAACCGCGCCCGGCAGCGGCGTGCAGATTTCCGCCATCGCATTAATAAAGGCATCGTTAAGCAAGCCTGCTTCAACTTTCAGCCGTTCGGCCCAGCTCTCGAAACGCCCGTGCTGAAGCTGTAATGAAGTGATCGCGCCGTTTTGATAATCCACCCACAGTGGCTTGTTAACGGCCTGATAGTCCTGAAAATCTTCAGCGGTAAAGGTGACGCTGTAATCAAGAAACATCCGCTGCAGGCCGGTGAATGAGTCAAAGGTAAACAGCGTTTCATCGGCATCAAAGAAAATCCAATCCCACTTCATTATTCCACCTTGTCTTACATACTGATTGGCAACGCCATGATGATGGCGTCTTCGCGACCGTCCGTGGTGGGGTAGTAATTGCGGCGAATCGTCGCCTCGTTAAAGCCTAAACTTTCGTACAGGGCAATGGCGGCAGCGTTTGAAGCACGGACTTCCAGCCATAGTGTCGCCACGCCGCGTTTTTCCAGTTCGTCGATCAGATGTTTCAGCAGCACCCTTCCCAATCCCTGACGCTGATAGTCAGGATCGACCACAATATTGAACAATGTAGCTTCATCCAGCACCACTTGCGTAATCGCAAACGCCGCCATTTTGCCGTTTTGCGTTAACTGAAAGTTGAGATAACGCTCGCCCTGGTTGCTGGCAAAGGTTTTTTCACTCCACGGAAAGGCGTGGGCGCGTTGTTCAATGTGGTAAGCTGCTGGTAAATCAGTCGTTTCGAGGGAAGAAATCGTGTTCATATGTGCAAATCTGTTGCCATAACGCGGCGCGTGCCGTTGGGTTTGCCCGTAATTCGGTGAGCGCCGGTGATGCCACCTGAGCGCCTTCCAGTGATAGCGGTTCGTCAGTACCCAACCGCCAGCTGTTGCAGCGACTGCCTTGCGGCAGCATCGCGATTTTTTCTGGCGTCAGTTGCAGCACTTGATCGGGGCTGACGGTTAATGCGCGCAGAACATCGCTCACTAAAGGATCGGTCAGGGCGGGAAGATCGTTTGCCACCATCACCAGACGGACGTGTGCCGGGATCGCAATGGCAATCTCCCCCTGCAACGCGCCAGGGCGACGCAGCGACCACTGGGTAATGCCCAGTTGCTGTAACTGCCAGTCTCGTCGGGATGTCATAGCGAATCGCTCCTGTTGTCAGGGGCGCAAATATAGCAAATTCGTCGATACCGCGCCAACATATGGCTATAATCGCCGCCAGTATCAATTGAGGAGCATTCCATGTCTGCATTTACCCCGGCAAGTGAAGTCTTGCTGCGTCACAGTGATGATTTCGAACAAAGCCGTATTCTGTTTGCCGGAGACTTACAGGATGACCTGCCCGCGCGTTTAGATACCGCGGCCAGCCGTGCTCATACCCAGCAATTCCACCACGGGCAGGTATTAAGCCGCCAGATGGGGGATAACGCCCGTTTCAGTCTGGTCGCCACGGTGGATGACGTCGCAGATTGCGATACGCTGATTTACTACTGGCCGAAGAACAAACCGGAAGCCCAGTTCCAGTTGATGAATTTACTTTCTCTGCTGCCAGTGGGGACAGATATTTTTGTCGTTGGCGAGAACCGCAGCGGCGTGCGCAGCGCCGAGCAGATGCTGGCAGATTATGCGCCGTTGAATAAAGTCGACAGCGCTCGTCGCTGTGGCCTCTATTTTGGTCGTCTGGAAAAACAGCCGGTATTTGATGCCGATAAATTCTGGGGCGAATACAGCGTCGATGGCCTGACGGTCAAAACGCTGCCTGGCGTGTTTAGCCGCGACGGTCTGGATGTCGGTAGCCAGTTGCTGCTCTCGACGTTAACTCCGCACACGAAAGGTAAAGTGCTGGATGTCGGCTGTGGCGCGGGGGTGCTTTCAGTTGCCTTTGCGCGCCATTCGCCGAAAATTCGTCTCACCTTGTGCGATGTCTCTGCGCCAGCGGTAGAAGCCAGCCGCGCAACACTTGCGGCCAACTATGTTGAAGGTGAAGTCTTTGCCAGCAACGTCTTTTCCGAGGTGAAAGGTCGTTTTGATATGATCATCTCCAACCCGCCGTTCCACGATGGGATGCAAACCAGCCTGGATGCGGCGCAAACGCTGATTCGCGGCGCGGTGCGTCATCTTAATAGTGGCGGCGAGCTGCGAATTGTAGCGAACGCCTTCCTGCCTTATCCGGACGTGCTGGATGAGACATTTGGCTTCCATGAAGTGATTGCGCAAACCGGGCGTTTCAAGGTATATCGCGCCATTATGACCCGCCAGGCGAAAAAAGGTTAAGTATCCCGCCGCAAGCCTTGCCGGATGCGGCGTAAACGCCTTATCCGACCTACAAAACCTGCACGTTAGCCCTTCGTAGGCCAGATAAGACGCGCCAGCGTCGCATCTGGCATCTGCCCCCGCATGCCTACCAAACCTGCACGCTAGTTTCCTGATGGACATTTTTCCAGCAATTACACCTCCGGCGATAATTAACTATTGACGAAAAGCTGAAAACCACTAGAATGCGCCTCCGTGGTAGCAATTCTTTTTAAGAATTGATGGTATGCGAAGGTGGCGGAATTGGTAGACGCGCTAGCTTCAGGTGTTAGTGTCCTTACGGACGTGGGGGTTCAAGTCCCCCCCCCTCGCACCAAAAACCACGTTGATATTGCTCGCACTGGGCGAAGGTGGCGGAATTGGTA
>NZ_MDGW01000045.1:0-10759 GCF_001712525.1 Shigella sp. FC1661 | reverse complement strand
GCCTGAAGGGAAAGCTGCACGTTATCAGCAAGCGTTACACTCAGCGCATTGAGCGACATAATCTGAATCTGAGACAACATCTGGCAAGGCTGGGACGGAAGTCACTGTCGTTCTCAAAATCGGTGGAGCTGCATGACAAGGTCATCGGGCATTATCTGAACATAAAACACTATCAGTAAGTTGGAGTCATTACCTGCATCGCCATATTTATCTAAATAACAATTCCTGTTTACCAGTCGATGTTGAAAATCAATTTTGCACTGCTCTTCTGCTGAATATTTTTTAAATCTGTCAGCATAGTTTTTTAATAACGTATAGGGGGCGCTGTCAGAATTGCTTTCCCTTTGTTCAATCACTTCCTGGGCTGCCATGCACACAAACGCACCGCAACTTTGGCTTAAGTATTGCTGAAGATCGGCATGTAAAAATATTATCTCTGGTTCATTTAAATGAACTTTTATATTATTATTCGACATTTCTCCCATGAGTTCAGAATTAAAACTATTAATGACACGCTTAAGTGAATTTTCTTTATCATGGCCTAGTGCACGCAATGAGTTGAATATGACACATTTTATTTGTAGTTTATTATTTTTTTATTTACTATTTTCTGTAGCGAAACTAATATCCAGTGTCCGCCAGTATTTATGGGGAATAACTGGACTTCATTCGGCCATGATGGATCGCTCTTAATATTTTCATTGAGAGCGTCTTCCAGGTGAGTTCTGGTGGAGTAGGGGACGTAGAGACCAGTAGGATAATTGACTTGAGTATTTTTTGCATTAGCGGCGATCTTCTGAAGATAGCAAGCTATTTCATCTGTGGTTAATTGACGATTTTTATCCCAGAAGTTTGTACCATCACTCAGTTCATTATTCTCATCATTTAAAAGCACCTTTGAAAGCGACTGTTTTTCAGATATAAGAGGAATTTCATCACCGATAATTGTCATTAATTTCGAAGGGGAGAATAGCTTTTTGAATAGGAGAACATCTGAATTATCCGGACCAGTTGGTTTAAGGTGGGAGTTGGTTGCGGTATGTGCCAAATTATATAATTTTAAACAGGCATTTTTAATAAGTCGGATAATCGATAGGGTCTCATTTGTTGGGTTTCTAACAATATGGTAAAGAATATCTTCAGCTTTTTTTCCAAATTCATCATAACCTAACGCAATATTATGCAGTAACTCAATACTTTCTTCATCTCCGGATAACGCTGTTTTTTTAAAGACTGCAGTAATTCCTCGGTCCCAGTAAATTTTTCTGCAAATGTCTGACTGAGTTGGGTTTGAGATAATTGACAATAATTGCTGACAACTGTAACCATCATGGGCTCCTTTTAGTTGCAAAGGTTGTGCTGAATGAAGATAAAAAGAGGCAACTTATTGCTCTGAATATAGTGCGTAAGGAGATGAATAAATATCAAAAATCGCTCAATATGCCCGTGTGGGTGGATATATGTAGCGCGGGTTGCGATAACAGGGCAAGTTTCGCCCTGTTTTTAATAATAAGCAGAGTTAAACGTTAAACACGGTGAAATCATTCGCTAGTTCAGTCGCCGGGAAAATTGACCTGCATTCACGTAACAGGTGCTGACAACCTTTGTCATCATAGCGCGAGCTGACGTGGGTAATGATTAGCTTACCGACTCCAGCCTCACGGGCTAGTGTCGCAGCCTGGCGTGTAGAGCTATGGCCGCGACTATTGGCTTTGGCTTCCATGGTTATATCCAGCGTCGCTTCGTGCACCATGACATCGACACCTTTAGCCAGGTCAAGTGCGGCATCGCAGGGGCCGGTATCGCCGAAAATAGCGAGCGCTTTACCTGGCACTGGAGCAGCTAAGTAATCTGCGCCGTTAATCTGCCTTCCATCTTCCAGCATGATTGTTTTGCCCGCTTTTAATTCCTGAAACAGTGGGCCAGGCGGCACGCCAGCAGCTTTTAATGCCTGGGCATTTAATGCACCCGGTTTATCATGTTCTTCAATACGATAGCCATAACATTCCAGTGGGTGTTCCAGCGGATAAGCGGTTACTTTGCGCAGGCCATCATCGAGAATTTCGCCAGCGCCAATTTCGACAATTTCCAGCGGATAATCGGTCCATGAGCCGCTAATCCGCAGCGCGGTTTCCACAAATTCACGGATACCTTGCGGACCATAAATCGTTAAGGGTTGGATAATGCCTGACATAGAACGACTGCACAGCAAGCCGGGTAAACCAAAAAGATGATCGCCATGAAGGTGACTGATAAAAATCTTGTCCAGTTTTCCAGGGTTAAAGGCGGTATGCAGTAGCTGATGCTGGGTGCCTTCACCGCAGTCAAACAACCAAAGTCCGCTCTGGGTCGGATGTTGCAGGTTAAGCAATATTGCCGTGACATTGCGCGTGCGGGTTGGCACACCGGCTGAAGTACCTAAAAAAATTAATTCCATGAGTTCATCACGTTTCAAAAAATATTCCGGCTAGTATAAGGCATACATCTAAAAGGAGAGCATTATGATTGAATGGCAAGATCTGCATCACTCTGAATTATCGGTTTCCCAGCTTTATGCCTTATTACAACTGCGTTGCGCGGTGTTTGTTGTCGAGCAGAATTGCCCTTATCAGGATATCGATGGTGATGATTTGACGGGGAATAATCGCCATATTCTCGGTTGGAAAAATGATGAACTGGTGGCATATGCGAGGATTCTGAAAAGTGATGATGATCTTGAGCCGGTCGTTATTGGTCGGGTGATTGTCAGTGAAGCGTTGCGTGGCGAAAAAGTGGGGCAGCAACTGATGAGTAAAACCCTCGACACCTGCACGCATCACTGGCCTGATAAGCCTGTTTACCTCGGGGCGCAGGCGCATCTGCAAAACTTCTACCAGAGTTTCGGTTTTATCCCTGTGACGGAGGTCTATGAAGAAGATGGTATCCCACACATTGGGATGGCACGCGAGGTAATTCAGGCGTAATCAACAACCCTTGTCTATAGTTAGTGACAGGTTTTACGCAAATGGAGAACGAGAATGTCTAATCAGTTTGGTGATACACGTATCGATGACGACCTGACGCTGCTTAGTGAAACACTGGAAGAGGTGCTCCGCTCCTCTGGCGATCCCGCTGATCAGAAATATGTTGAGCTGAAAGCGCGTGCAGAAAAAGCGCTGGATGATGTGAAAAAACGGGTTAGCCAGGTTTCAGACAGTTATTACTATCGGGCGAAGCAGGCTGTTTATCGTGCTGATGACTACGTCCACGAAAAACCTTGGCAAGGAATTGGTGTGGGCGCGGCCGTTGGGCTGGTACTAGGACTGTTGCTGGCACGCCGTTAAAACCTCCCTACACCGGGGTACTGCATTTTTTTTGTAGTACCCCGTATAATGTGAGGCTTTTAACAGGGAGAGGTCCGCGTGCAATCACTTACTACGGCGCTGGAAAATCTACTGCGCCATTTGTCGCAAGAGATTCCGGCGACACCCGGCATTCGGGTTATCGATATTCCTTTCCCTCTCAAAGACGCTTTTGATGCCTTGAGCTGGCTGGCCAGTCAGCAAACGTACCCGCAATTCTACTGGCAACAACGTAATGGTGATGAAGAAGCTGCCGTCCTGGGCGCGATTACCCGTTTTACGTCGTTGGACCAGGCACAACGTTTTCTTCGCCAGCACCCGGAACACGCCGACTTACGCATTTGGGGGCTGAATGCTTTTGACCCGTCGCAGGGCAATTTACTTTTACCCCGCTTGGAATGGCGACGCTGTGGCGGTAAAGCCACGCTGCGGCTGACGCTATTCAGCGAAAGCTCCCTTCAGCACGATGCGATTCAGGCAAAAGAATTTATCGCCACACTGGTGAGTATCAAGCCCTTGCCTGGGTTACATTTAACCACCACGCGAGAACAACACTGGCCGGACAAAACGGGCTGGACGCAATTAATCGAACTGGCAACGAAAACCATCGCCGAAGGTGAGCTCGACAAAGTGGTGCTCGCTCGGGCAACTGACCTGCATTTCGCAAGTCCGGTCAACGCGGCGGCGATGATGGCTGCCAGTCGTCGACTGAATCTGAATTGCTACCATTTTTACATGGCCTTTGATGGCGAAAATGCTTTTCTTGGCTCTTCACCGGAACGGTTATGGCGGCGGCGTGACAAAGCGCTGCGTACTGAAGCGCTGGCGGGAACAGTAGCAAATCATCCTGATGATAAGCAGGCGCAGCAGTTAGAAGAGTGGCTGATGGCGGATGATAAAAACCAGCGCGAGAACATGCTGGTGGTGGAAGATATCTGCCAACGATTACAGGCCGATACCCAGACGCTGGATGTTTTACCGCCGCAGGTACTGCGTCTGCGTAAAGTGCAGCATCTTCGCCGCTGTATCTGGACTTCACTCAACAAAGCGGATGATGTGATCTGTTTACATCAGTTGCAGCCAACGGCAGCAGTTGCTGGCTTACCGCGCGATCTGGCGCGACAGTTTATCGCCCGTCACGAACCGTTCACCCGAGAATGGTACGCCGGTTCTGCGGGCTATCTCTCATTACAACAAAGCGAATTCTGCGTTTCCCTGCGCTCAGCAAAAATTAGCGGCAATGTCGTGCGATTATATGCTGGCGCGGGCATTGTCCGTGGTTCCGACCCCGAGCAAGAGTGGCAGGAAATCGACAACAAAGCGGCAGGGTTGCGTACTTTATTACAAATGGAATAGTAATGAGTCGCATCATTACCGATTCATATCAATAATCTATTTTTGTAGCTCCTTATACTTAGCCGCAATATTGATACCGGACAAACTCATGTCAGTAAGCGCATTTAACCGACGCTGGGCGGCGGTCATTCTGGAAGCATTAACGCGTCACGGCGTCAGACACATCTGTATCGCCCCAGGCTCGCGTTCTACACCGTTAACGTTAGCGGCGGCGGAGAATTCCGCATTCATTCACCACACCCATTTCGATGAGCGTGGGTTGGGGCATCTGGCGCTGGGGCTGGCGAAAGTCAGCAAGCAGCCGGTGGCGGTGATTGTGACCTCCGGCACGGCGGTGGCAAATCTCTATCCGGCACTGATTGAAGCCGGGTTAACCGGAGAAAAACTGATTCTCTTAACCGCCGATCGCCCGCCGGAGCTAATTGACTGCGGCGCGAATCAGGCAATTCGCCAGCCGGGAATGTTCGCCTCTCACCCCACGCACAGTATTTCATTGCCGCGCCCGACCCAGGATATCCCCGCACGTTGGCTGGTTTCTACCATCGACCACGCTCTCGGTACGCTTCATGCGGGGGGAGTCCATATCAACTGCCCGTTTGCTGAACCGCTGTATGGCGAAATGGACGATACCGGGCTTAGCTGGCAACAGCGTCTGGGTGACTGGTGGCAGGACGACAAACCGTGGCTGCGTGAAGCGCCTAGTCTGGAAAGTGAAAAACAGCGCGACTGGTTCTTCTGGCGACAAAAGCGCGGCGTGGTGGTTGCCGGGCGCATGAGTGCGGAAGAGGGCAAAAAAGTTGCCCTGTGGGCGCAAACTCTTGGCTGGCCGCTGATTGGCGATGTGCTGTCACAAACCGGGCAGCCGCTGCCGTGTGCCGATCTTTGGTTAGGCAATGCCAAAGCGACCAGCGAGCTGCAGCAGGCGCAAATTGTGGTGCAACTGGGAAGCAGCCTGACGGGCAAACGGCTCCTGCAATGGCAGGCAAGCTGTGAACCCGAAGAGTACTGGATTGTGGATGACATCGAAGGGCGGCTTGATCCGGCGCACCATCGTGGACGCCGCTTAATTGCCAATATTGCCGACTGGCTGGAGCTGCATCCGGCAGAAAAACGCCAGCCCTGGTGCGTTGAAATCCCGCGCCTGGCGGAACAGGCAATGCAGGCGGTTATTGCCCGTCGCGATGCGTTTGGCGAAGCGCAACTGGCGCATCGCATCAGCGACTATCTGCCTGAACAGGGGCAATTGTTTGTCGGTAACAGCCTGGTGGTACGTCTGATTGATGCGCTTTCGCAACTTCCGGCAGGTTACCCGGTGTACAGCAACCGAGGGGCCAGCGGTATCGACGGACTGCTTTCGACCGCCGCAGGCGTTCAGCGGGCAAGCGGCAAACCGACGCTGGCGATTGTGGGCGATCTCTCCGCACTTTACGATCTCAACGCGCTGGCGTTATTGCGTCAGGTTTCTGCGCCGCTGGTATTAATTGTGGTGAACAACAACGGCGGGCAAATTTTCTCGCTGTTGCCAACGCCGCAAAGCGAGCGTGAGCGTTTCTATCTGATGCCGCAAAACGTCCATTTTGAGCACGCCGCCGCGATGTTCGAGCTGAAATATCATCGTCCGCAAAACTGGCAGGAACTTGAAACGGCATTTGCCGACGCCTGGCGCACGCCAACCACCACGGTGATTGAAATGGTGGTTAACGACACCGATGGTGCGCAAACGCTCCAGCAACTTCAGGCGCAGGTAAGCCATTTATGATCCTGCACGCGCAGGCAAAACACGGAAAACCAGGTTTACCCTGGCTGGTGTTTTTGCACGGTTTTTCCGGCGATTGCCACGAATGGCAAGAAGTGGGCGAGGCGTTTGCCGACTACTCACGGTTGTATGTTGATCTCCCAGGTCATGGTGGTTCGGCGGCGATTAGCGTCGATGGATTTGATGATGTCACCGACTTACTGCGTAAAACCTTGGTTAGTTACAACATCCTTGACTTCTGGCTGGTGGGGTACTCGCTTGGCGGACGGGGGGCGATGATGGCGGCTTGCCAGGGGCTGGCGGGGCTTTGTGGGGTTATTGTCGAAGGCGGGCATCCGGGGCTGCAAAATGCTGAACAACGTGCGGAACGTCAGCGTTCCGATCGCCAATGGGCGCAGCATTTTCGCACAGAACCGTTAACGGCGGTATTTGCCGACTGGTATCAACAGCCTGTTTTTGCCTCGCTCAATGACGATCAACGCCGGGAGCTGGTGGCGCTGCGCAGCAACAATAATGGCGCAACCCTTGCCGCCATGCTGGAGGCGACTTCTCTCGCCGTCCAGCCTGATTTACGTGCTAACCTTAGCGCCCGCACATTTGCGTTTTATTATTTATGTGGTGAACGTGACAGCAAATTCCGCGCCCTGGCGGCGGAACTGGCTGCCGACTGCCATGTCATTCCTCGCGCCGGACATAACGCGCATCGGGAAAATCCCGCTGGCGTAATCGCAAGTCTGGCGCAGATCTTGCGTTTCTGACTAAAGGACACAATATGATTTATCCTGATGAAGCAATGCTTTACGCACCGGTTGAATGGCACGACTGCTCCGAAGGTTTCGAGGACATTCGTTATGAAAAATCCACCGATGGTATCGCAAAAATCACCATTAATCGTCCGCAGGTGCGCAATGCCTTCCGTCCTCTGACGGTAAAAGAGATGATCCAGGCACTGGCAGATGCGCGTTATGACGACAACGTCGGCGTGATCATTCTGACTGGCGCAGGTGATAAAGCGTTCTGCTCCGGCGGTGACCAGAAAGTGCGTGGTGATTACGGCGGCTATAAAGATGATTCCGGCGTACATCACCTGAACGTGCTGGACTTCCAGCGTCAGATCCGTACCTGTCCGAAACCGGTTGTCGCGATGGTGGCTGGCTACTCCATCGGCGGCGGTCACGTTCTGCACATGATGTGCGACCTGACTATCGCGGCAGATAATGCCATCTTCGGTCAGACTGGCCCGAAAGTCGGTTCCTTCGACGGCGGCTGGGGCGCTTCCTACATGGCTCGCATCGTCGGACAGAAAAAAGCGCGGGAAATCTGGTTCCTGTGCCGTCAGTACGACGCGAAACAGGCGCTGGATATGGGCCTTGTCAACACCGTGGTACCGCTGGCGGATCTGGAAAAAGAAACCGTTCGCTGGTGCCGCGAAATGC
Source organism: Shigella sp. FC1661 (assembly GCF_001712525.1). NCBI lineage: Bacteria > Pseudomonadati > Pseudomonadota > Gammaproteobacteria > Enterobacterales > Enterobacteriaceae > Shigella > Shigella sp. FC1661. The sequence continues at coordinate 2,870 of NZ_MDGW01000045.1, read as the reverse complement.
TGCAAAACAGTCCGATGGCGCTGCGCTGCCTGAAAGCTGCACTGAACGCCGACTGTGACGGGCAGGCGGGGCTGCAGGAGCTGGCGGGCAACGCCACCATGCTGTTCTACATGACGGAAGAAGGTCAGGAAGGTCGCAACGCTTTCAACCAGAAACGTCAGCCTGATTTCAGCAAATTTAAACGGAATCCGTAATGCGTAGCGCGCAGGTATACCGCTGGCAGATCCCCATGGACGCGGGGGTGGTTCTGCGCGACAGGCGGTTAAAAACCCGCGACGGGCTGTACGTTTGCCTGCGTGAGGGCGAGCGCGAAGGGTGGGGGGAGATCTCCCCACTGCCGGGCTTCAGCCAGGAAACCTGGGAAGAGGCGCAAAGCGTGCTGCTTGCCTGGGTAAATAACTGGCTGGCAGGCGATTGCGAGCTACCGCAGATGCCTTCCGTTGCCTTTGGCGTAAGCTGTGCATTGGCGGAGCTGGCAGATACGCTCCCGCAGGCGGCCAATTACCGTGCGGCACCACTGTGTAATGGCGATCCTGACGATCTGATCCTCAAACTTGCTGATATGCCAGGCGAGAAAGTGGCGAAGGTCAAAGTGGGATTGTACGAAGCCGTGCGCGACGGCATGGTGGTTAATCTGTTGCTGGAGGCAATTCCGGATCTGCATTTGCGTCTTGACGCAAATCGCGCCTGGACACCGCTGAAAGGTCAGCAGTTTGCCAAATATGTTAACCCGGATTATCGCCACCGCATCGCGTTTCTCGAAGAGCCGTGCAAAACCCGCGATGATTCGCGAGCGTTTGCCCGTGAAACAGGCATTGCCATTGCCTGGGATGAAAGCCTGCGCGAGCCGGATTTTGCCTTTGTGGCTGAAGAGGGCGTGCGCGCGGTAGTTATCAAACCCACGCTCACGGGCAGTCTGGAAAAAGTACGCGAGCAGGTACAGGCGGCGCACGCGTTGAGGCTGACGGCGGTGATCAGTTCTTCTATTGAGTCGAGCTTAGGCTTAACGCAACTGGCGCGGATTGCCGCCTGGTTAACGCCGGACACCATTCCAGGGCTGGACACGCTGGATCTGATGCAGGCGCAGCAGGTACGTCGCTGGCCGGGTAGCACGCTGCCTGTCGTGGAAGTTGATGCACTGGAGCGGTTGTTATGATCTTCTCTGACTGGCCGTGGCGTCACTGGCGGCAAGTGCGGGGAGAAGCCATCGCCTTACGTCTTAATGACGAGCAACTCAACTGGCGCGAGCTTTGTGCTCGCGTCGATGAGTTAGCTACGGGCTTTGCGGCGCAGGGTGTGGTTGAGGGCAGCGGCGTGATGTTGCGGGCGTGGAATACGCCGCAAACGCTGCTCGCCTGGCTGGCGTTACTGCAATGCGGGGCGCGGGTGCTGCCCGTAAATCCACAGCTTCCGCAACCGTTGCTTGAGGAATTACTGCCAAATCTTACACTGCAATATGCGCTGGTGCTGGAAGGAGAAAATACTTTCCCGGCGTTAACTTCACTGCATATTCAGATGGTTGAAGGCACACATTCAGCTCTGTGGCAACCAACACGTCTTTGTTCAATGACATTGACCTCCGGCTCCACCGGTTTACCGAAAGCCGCTGTCCATACTTATCAGGCCCATCTTGCCAGTGCGCAAGGTGTGTTATCGCTGATTCCGTTTGGCGATCACGATGACTGGTTGCTCTCTTTACCGCTGTTTCACGTCTCCGGTCAGGGAATTATGTGGCGCTGGTTATACGCTGGTGCGCGGATGACGGTGCGTGATAAACAGCCATTGGAGCAAATGCTGGCAGGCTGTACTCACGCTTCACTGGTGCCAACACAACTCTGGCGTTTGCTGGTTAACCGCAGTTCCGTTTCCCTGAAAGCGGTGTTACTTGGCGGCGCGGCTATCCCGGTCGAGTTGACGGAACAGGCGCGCGAGCAGGGGATTCGTTGCTTTTGCGGCTATGGTCTGACCGAGTTTGCCTCCACGGTATGTGCGAAAGAAGCCGACGGCCTGGCAGACGTTGGTTCGCCGCTGCCGGGTCGGGAAGTGAAAATCGTTAATAATGAAGTGTGGCTGCGGGCTGCCAGTATGGCAGAAGGTTACTGGCGTAACGGGCAACTGGTTTCACTGGTTAATGACGAAGGCTGGTACGCTACGCGCGATCGCGGTGAGATGCATAATGGCAAGCTGACCATTGTCGGACGTTTAGACAATCTGTTATTCAGTGGCGGTGAGGGTATTCAGCCGGAAGAAGTCGAGCGTGTTATTGCTGCACATCCTGCGGTTTTGCAGGTGTTTATCGTTCCCGTTGCCGACAAGGAGTTTGGTCATCGGCCGGTAGCGGTGGTGGAGTATGACCAGCAAACCGTTGATCTTGGCGAATGGGTGAAAGATAAGCTGGCTCGTTTTCAACAACCGGTGCGCTGGCTGACTTTACCGCCGGAGCTGAAAAACGGCGGTATTAAAATTTCACGTCAGGCGCTAAAAGAGTGGGTGCAACGTCAGCAATAATTAACCCTCCGTTTCACTTCTCATTTCTGCCATTCCATTGCCGTTGATAAAGAGTTTATCTGTTAATCTGTAAATTGATGTGAAAACTCTTAGCAAACAGGATAATGCAATGGAATGGCTGGTCAAAAAATCGTGCTGCAATAAACGTAAGCGTGCAGCAAGAACCGTCTGGTCAGAATCTGACGAATTAGACAAAGTGGTGTCCACCAAATAAGTAGTGGGAACCAAAGTGTCAGATATGCAGAAAAATGTGAATCCCGGCAGGCGAAAAGGCTGCCCTAATTATCCTCCCGAATTTAAACAGCAGCTCGTTGCTGCCTCCTGTGAACCCGGGATATCCATCTCAAAACTTGCTCTTGAAA
>NZ_MDGW01000055.1:0-38308 GCF_001712525.1 Shigella sp. FC1661 | reverse complement strand
CGAACAGTGGGGCTACGTCGGTGCTAAATCACGTCAGCGCTGGCTGTTTTACGCGTATGACAGGATACGGAGGAGGGTTGTGGCGCACGTCTTCGGTGAACGCACTCTGGCCACACTGGAGCGTCTTCTGAGCCTGCTGTCGGCCTTTGAGGTCGTGGTATGGATGACGGATGGCTGGCCGCTGTATGAATCACGCCTGAAGGGAAAGCTGCACGTTATCAGCAAGCGTTACACTCAGCGCATTGAGCGACATAATCTGAATCTGAGACAACATCTGGCAAGGCTGGGACGGAAGTCACTGTCGTTCTCAAAATCGGTGGAGCTGCATGACAAGGTCATCGGGCATTATCTGAACATAAAACACTATCAGTAAGTTGGAGTCATTACCAAAAAATAATTGATGATAATTTTGCCATAGTCATAGAATCTTTGGGCTTTGCGCTTAAAATCTATGGAGGGGATGAACGTTTTCGTAATGGTTCCTCTGTTGTTTTGGAGGATGAAGATTACTCTCTTATTTATAATTTTCTGGTTAATGCAGGTTGCCAACAAGTCGAATTAGCCGAACAAGTGGATGCGATAGTAAGTGCGAATCTGGCCGTAGATAGTGATATTACCGAAGAGGAGATTTGCGAGAAATATAAATCAACCATTGAGGCGTTTAAAAAAGAGCAACTAGCGTTACCAGTATGAGTTCGGTGTAAGAGCTCAGAGACCTAATTCCCCTATCCCATAGATAACGATAGGGGAAAATTATTTTTGCAGAATTTATGTTATTGCCATTATTTGAGCAACTTTTGCAGCAGGTCCATCACTTGCTGCACCTCTTCCTGTGTGAGCGCCCCGTCTTTGGCCCATTGCACGCGACCATCCTTATCCAGCACCACTACAGCGGAACTTTCTTCATCCAGCTGCCAGGCACCGCGCGCGACGCCATTGCTATCGACAATAAACTGCGACCAGGGATAAAGCTTTTTATTACTCTCCAGACTGCTGCGCACAAACATGCCGGAACCCGGAATTGCGTCGTCGGTGTTAACAATGGTGGTGGTCTGGTAACGATCGTGCGGTAACTTTGCTGATTTAATCGCTTCAATCAGCGTCGCGTTTTTCTCTTTTGCAGAGGTGCGACCAGCAATATGTTGCAGTACTCGCACTTTTCCCACTAACTGCGCGCTGTTCCAGGTTTTGTAGCTAAACTGATCTTTATCAAGCACCAACTCGCCCCGATCGGTAATGCCAATCGGCGGCACTCGCTGACCGGTTTCGAACTGATGTGCGGAAGCCATCATCGGCAACAGCAGGCAGGTGAGTGCCAGAATCTTGCGTAGGGTCATGGTGTTTCCTTCTTATGATATGCAGGTGATCCGACCACTTGGATCTGAGTTTTAATCATATGTGCTATTTATCGAATTTCCCGCAAGTGTGATGCCAGTTTGCGGTCAAGCGCACAAATCATATGAAAAATGAATGCTTATACTGAAGACCGCGCTTCGGTAAAAAGATAATTCTGAATAATTGTAACCTTTAGGTAAAAAAAGTTATACGCGGTGGAAACATTGCCCGGATAGTCTATAGTCACTAAGCATTAAAATTTGCGTCTCATAATAGTTGGGCCGATTGTGGCACCGCACAGGCGTAATACTCAGCAGGAGATAACAATGAAAATTTTCCAACGGTACAACCCACTTCAGGTGGCGAAGTACGTAAAGATCCTGTTCCGTGGACGGTTATACATCAAGGACGTTGGCGCTTTTGAATTTGATAAGGGTAAGATTCTTATCCCAAAAGTGAAGGATAAGCTGCATTTGTCAGTGATGTCCGAAGTTAACCGTCAGGTTATGCGTCTGCAAACAGAGATGGCTTAACCAAAGTGCTATGCAGTAATAAGACGCTCCTGATTCAGGAGCCGTTGATGTTTCTGGGGGTTACGCGACGCTTTCTTCTTTATCTTTAGCGTCAGGCAGTTTTGGCGAAAGGGCGGTGGCCTTGCTGTCGATCCGGGTCACCAGCAGCTGGTCGATGCGGTAGTTATCGATATCCACCACTTCAAATTTGTAGCCGGCGAATTTCACCGAATCGGTGCGTTTCGGGATCTTACGCAGCATAAACATCATAAAGCCGCCGATGGTTTCGTAGTTGCCCGACTGCGGGAACTCGTCAATATCCAGCACGCGCATGACGTCGTCAATTGGGGTGCCGCCGTCAATCAGCCATGAGTTCTCATCACGGGCGACAATCTGCTCTTCCAGCCCCTGACCGACCAGATCGCCCATCAGCGTGGTCATCACGTCGTTGAGGGTGATGATCCCCACCACCAGCGCGTACTCGTTCATGATCACCGCGAAGTCTTCACCTGCGGTTTTAAAACTTTCCAACGCCTCTGAAAGGGTTAACGTATCCGGCACAATCAGCGTGTTGCGAATTTGTACGCCGCTGTTCAGTGCCAGGCTTTGGTTAGCCAGCACGCGGTTCAGCAGGTCTTTAGAATCGACATAACCGATGATGTGGTCAATATCTTCATTACAGACGAGGAACTTAGAGTGCGGATGTTCCGCCACCTTATTCTTCAGGCTTTGCTCATCTTCGTGGAGATCAAACCAAATCACGTTTTCACGCGGTGTCATTGAAGACGGAACGGTACGGGATTCCAGCTCAAAGACGTTTTCAATCAGCTCGTGTTCCTGTTTACGTAACACGCCCGCCAGCGCACCGGCTTCCACTACCGCGTAGATGTCATCAGAAGTGATGTCATCTTTACGTACCATTGGCAGTTTGAAAATACGGAAGATCATGTTCGCCAGGCCGTTGAAGAACCACACCAGCGGGGTGCAAACGTACAGGCAGAAGCGCATCGGGTTGATGATACGCAAAGCCACCGCTTCTGGCGCAATCATACCGATGCGTTTCGGGGTTAAATCCGCAAACAGGATAAACATGCCAGTCACTAACGAGAAAGAGAGAATAAAGCTCAGTTGCTCAGAGAGCTCTGCCGACATATAGCGGGAGAACAGGCTGTGAAAAGCTGGAGAAAATGCCGCATCACCGACGATACCGCCGAGAATCGCCACTGCGTTCAGACCGATTTGGACCACGGTAAAGAACATGCCGGGATTTTCCTGCATATTCAGAACGCGTTGGGCATTTATATTGCCTTCATCAGCCAGCAGTTTAAGTTTGATTTTGCGTGAGGCGGCAAGCGAGATCTCGGACATCGAGAAGAACGCACTTACAGCGATCAAGCAGAGTATGACTAAAATACTGTTTAACATATCTTATCCGACCTTTCAGGCCAGATCCTCGGAAGGGAAAGTTGATTAATTTGTGTGAAATACACATTGAAAGCCGATTCGAAGAAAGTGAACCGGCATTTTCAGTGGCTAGTATAGCGTAAGGTACTGTAAAGTCGCCAGAGGGTTAAAATTCAGACTGCTGATAAATGCAATACTGCCTGATGCGCTATGCCGATCAGGCCTACGCAGTCCTTGCAATATATTGAATTTGGACGATTTTGTAGGCCTGGTAAGTCGTTTAAGCCGCATCAGGCATAGACAAAGAGCACTTTATCAACAAACTACATTTGTACCCGTAACGCTATGCTTCCGGCGGCAGACAGACGCCAATTCCGCCAATTCCACAGTAACCATATGGGTTTTTATGCAGATATTGCTGGTGGTCATCTTCGGCATAATAAAACGGTGTGGCGTTAGCGATTTCCGTGGTGATGTGACGATCGTCATCGGCGGCAAGCATCGCCGCCTGAAAACGTTCCAGACTGGCGCGAGCTGCGGCATCCTGTTCTGGGGTCAGCGGATAAATCGCTGAACGATACTGCGTGCCGTGGTCATTGCCCTGACGCATTCCCTGGGCGGGATCGTGATTCTCCCAAAATACCTGTAGCAACTGCTCATAGCTGATGACGGAAGGATCGTAAACAATGCGTACCGCTTCGGCATGACCCGTATCACCGGAGCACACTTCCCGATAAGTCGGATTTGGCGTATAGCCGCCGGTATAGCCTGCGGCGGTGCTGTAAACGCCGGGTAACTGCCAGAACAGACTCTCCACACCCCAGAAACAACCCATCGCAAAAATGGCAATCTCCATTCCGTCAGGTACATTGGTCATTGAGTGACCGTTGACCGCATGCAGCGTGGCTACGGGCATCGGGGTGTTACGTCCAGGCAGGGCATCGGCGGGGGAAACCAGATGCTTTTTATCAAATAAACTCATGGTGTCGCTCTCCCGAAAATCGGTCATTGGGGTTAAGGTTGTAACAAGAGGCGTATTTGCACACAATAACCACCGTGAATAGGTCTAAAGTAAAACATAAGAAATATTTGGGGTTTAGTCTGCTTTTTAATCCATATTACTGGATTTTTGTTAAGCCGTTTAACGGCGTTCCAGGGGCAGGAAAAAAGGATATTCAGGAGAAAATGTGCGCTATATCCGACAGTTATGCTGTGTAAGCTTACTCTGCTTAAGCGGATCTGCCGTCGCCGCGAACGTCCGTCTACAGGTCGAGGGGTTATCGGGACAGCTGGAAAAGAACGTTCGTGCGCAGCTTTCTACGATTGAAAGTGATGAAGTGACGCCAGACCGCCGCTTTCGCGCACGCGTCGATGATGCCATCCGTGAAGGTCTGAAAGCGCTGGGTTATTACCAGCCGACCATTGAATTTGATCTCCGTCCACCGCCAAAGAAAGGGCGGCAGGTATTGATCGCCAAAGTCACGCCAGGTGTGCCGGTGTTAATTGGCGGCACCGATGTGGTATTGCGCGGCGGCGCGCGGACCGATAAAGACTATTTGAAATTGCTCGATACTCGCCCGGCTATTGGTACTGTACTGAACCAGGGCGATTATGAAAATTTCAAAAAGTCCTTAACCAGTATTGCGTTGCGTAAAGGTTATTTCGATAGCGAATTTACCAAAGCGCAGCTGGGCATTGCGCTCGGCCTGCATAAAGCCTTCTGGGATATTGATTATAACAGTGGCGAACGTTACCGCTTTGGGCATGTGACCTTTGAAGGATCACAAATCCGCGATGAATACCTGCAAAATCTGGTGCCGTTTAAAGAGGGCGATGAGTATGAATCGAAAGATCTGGCGGAACTGAACCGCCGACTTTCTGCTACCGGCTGGTTTAACTCGGTGGTGGTGGCTCCACAATTTGATAAAGCGCGCGAAACGAAAGTATTACCATTGACGGGCGTGGTTTCGCCGCGAACAGAAAACACCATCGAAACCGGGGTCGGTTACTCTACGGACGTGGGACCGCGCGTGAAAGCGACGTGGAAAAAGCCGTGGATGAACTCATACGGTCACAGTTTGACCACCAGTACCAGTATTTCCGCGCCGGAACAGACCCTCGACTTCAGCTATAAAATGCCGCTGCTGAAGAATCCACTGGAACAATATTATTTGGTGCAGGGCGGTTTTAAGCGCACTGACCTGAACGATACCGAATCTGACTCCACTACGCTGGTGGCTTCTCGCTACTGGGATCTCTCCAGCGGCTGGCAGCGTGCCATTAACCTGCGCTGGAGTCTCGACCACTTTACTCAGGGTGAAATTACCAACACCACGATGCTGTTTTATCCTGGGGTGATGATTAGCCGCACGCGTTCTCGTGGTGGCCTGATGCCAACCTGGGGCGACTCGCAACGCTACTCTATCGACTACTCCAACACGGCCTGGGGCTCAGATGTCGATTTCTCCGTTTTCCAGGCGCAGAACGTCTGGATCCGCACACTGTACGATCGCCATCGTTTCGTTACACGCGGCACGCTGGGCTGGATTGAAACCGGTGATTTCGACAAAGTACCGCCGGATCTGCGTTTTTTCGCCGGGGGCGATCGCAGTATTCGCGGCTACAAATACAAATCTATCGCCCCGAAATACGCCAACGGTGACCTGAAAGGGGCCTCGAAGTTGATAACCGGATCGCTGGAATACCAGTACAACGTGACCGGAAAATGGTGGGGCGCGGTGTTTGTCGATAGTGGCGAAGCGGTAAGCGATATTCGCCGCAGCGACTTTAAAACCGGTACCGGGGTCGGCGTGCGCTGGGAATCGCCGGTCGGGCCAATCAAACTCGATTTGCCGTACCGGTCGCGGATAAAGACGAACACGGGTTACAGTTTTACATCGGTCTGGGGCCAGAATTATGAGTTTATGGAAAAAAATCAGCCTCGGCGTGGTTATCGTTATCTTACTGTTGCTGGGATCGGTGGCGTTTCTGGTGGGCACCACCAGCGGCCTGCATCTTGTATTTAAAGCGGCGGATCGCTGGGTGCCAGGACTGGATATTGGCAAGGTCACCGGCGGCTGGCGCGATCTCACCTTGTCTGACGTTCGTTATGAGCAGCCAGGCGTGGCGGTAAAAGCGGGTAATCTGCATCTGGCGGTCGGTCTTGAGTGCCTGTGGAACAGTAGCGTTTGTATTAATGACCTGGCGCTGAAAGACATTCAGGTCAACATCGACAGTAAAAAAATGCCTCCTTCTGAACAGGTTGAAGAAGAGGAAGATAGCGGTCCGCTGGATCTCTCCACGCCGTATCCCATCACCCTGACACGGGTGGCGCTGGACAACGTCAACATCAAGATTGATGACACCACGGTGTCGGTGATGGACTTCACCTCCGGCCTGAACTGGCAGGAGAAAACCCTGACCCTGAAACCGACGTCGCTGAAAGGCCTGCTGATTGCTCTGCCGAAAGTGGCGGAAGTGGCGCAGGAAGAAGTGGTCGAACCGAAAATTGAAAATCCGCAGCCGGATGAAAAGCCGCTCGGCGAAACGCTGAAAGATCTCTTTTCTCGCTCGGTATTGCCGGAAATGACCGACTTGCATTTGCCGCTTAACCTGAACATTGAAGAGTTTAAAGGCGAGCAGTTACGCGTGACGGGCGACACGGACATCACCGTGCGCACCATGCTGCTGAAAGTGAGCAGCATTGACGGCAATACTAAACTGGACGCCCTGGATATCGATTCCAACCAGGGGATCGTCAACGCCAGCGGCACGGCGCAGCTGTCAGACAACTGGCCGGTGGATATCACCCTCAACAGCACACTGAACGTGGAGCCGTTGAAAGGTGAAAAAGTGAAGCTAAAAGTGGGCGGCGCGCTGCGCGAACAGCTGGAGATTGGCGTTAATCTTTCCGGTCCGGTGGATATGGATTTACGCGCCCAGACGCGACTGGCGGAAGCCGGATTGCCGCTCAACGTGGAAGTGAACAGCAAACAGCTTTACTGGCCGTTCACTGGTGAGAAGCAGTATCAGGCGGATGATCTGAAACTGAAACTTACCGGCAAAATGACCGATTACACGCTCTCTATGCGTACGGCAGTGAAGGGACAGGAGATCCCGCCAGCCACCATTACCCTTGATGCCAAAGGTAATGAACAGCAGGTCAATCTCGACAAACTCACCGTCGCGGCGCTGGAAGGGAAAACTGAACTCAAGGCGTTGCTCGACTGGCAGCAGGCCATTAGTTGGCGCGGTGAGCTAACGCTTAATGGCATTAACACCGCCAAAGAGTTCCCGGAGTGGCCGTCGAAACTCAATGGCTTGATTAAAACCCGCGGTAGCCTGTACGGCGGCACCTGGCAGATGGAGGTGCCAGAACTGAAGCTGACCGGTAACGTCAAACAGAACAAAGTGAACGTTGACGGCACGCTGAAAGGCAACAGTTATATGCAGTGGATGATCCCTGGGCTTCATCTGGAACTGGGGCCAAACAGTGCCGAAGTGAAAGGCGAGCTGGGGGTAAAAGATCTCAATCTTGATGCCACCATCAACGCGCCGGGGCTGGATAACGCGCTGCCGGGGCTTGGCGGTACAGCGAAAGGGCTGGTGAAAGTACGCGGCACGGTGGAAGCGCCACAACTACTGGCAGATATCACCGCGCGCGGCCTGCGCTGGCAGGAACTTTCCGTGACGCAGGTTCGCGTGGAAGGCGACATTAAATCCACCGATCAGATCGCCGGGAAACTCGACGTACGCGTTGAGCAAATTTCGCAGCCGGATGTAAATATCAACCTCGTCACCCTGAATGCCAAAGGCAGCGAAAAGCAGCACGAGCTACAGTTGCGGATTCAGGGCGAGCCTGTCTCCGGGCAGCTTAATCTGGCAGGAAGTTTTGATCGCAAAGAAGAACGCTGGAAGGGAACTCTTAGCAATACCCGCTTCCAGACGCTGGTCGGCCCGTGGTCGCTGACCCGCGATATTGCGCTGGATTACCGCAATAAGGAGCAAAAAATCAGCATCGGGCCACACTGCTGGCTTAACCCGAATGCGGAACTGTGCGTGCCGCAAACTATCGATGCGGGGGCCGAAGGGCGTGCGGTGGTGAATCTCAACCGCTTCGACTTCGCCATGCTGAAACCGTTTATGCCAGAAACCACTCAGGCCAGCGGTATCTTCACGGGTAAAGCGGATGTTGCCTGGGACACCACGAAAGAGGGGCTGCCGCAGGGCAGTATCACCCTTTCGGGGCGTAACGTGCAGGTAACGCAAACCGTCAACGATGCGGCGCTGCCGGTGGCGTTTCAGACACTGAATCTGACGGCGGAATTGCGTAACAACCGTGCCGAATTGGGCTGGACCATCCGCCTGACCAATAACGGCCAGTTTGATGGACAGGTGCTGGTGACCGATCCGCAAGGCCGCCGTAATCTTGGTGGCAACGTCAATATCCGTAACTTCAACCTTGCGATGATAAACCCCATCTTTACTCGTGGGGAAAAAGCAGCGGGGATGGTGAGTGCCAACTTGCGTCTGGATGGTGATGTGCAAAGCCCGCAGTTGTTTGGTCAGCTTCAGGTTACGGGTGTGGATATCGACGGCAACTTTATGCCGTTTGATATGCAGCCGAGCCAGCTTGCGGTCAACTTTAACGGTATGCGCTCGACGCTTGCCGGTACAGTACGGACCCAGCAGGGTGAAATCTACCTGAACGGTGATGCCGACTGGAGCCAAATTGAAAACTGGCGGGCACGAGTAACGGCGAAAGGCAGTAAAGTGCGGATCACCGTGCCGCCGATGGTACGAATGGATGTATCGCCAGATGTTGTATTCGAGGCTACACCAAACCTGTTTACCCTCGATGGTCGCGTGGATGTCCCGTGGGCGCGCATCGTGGTGCACGATCTGCCGGAAAGCGCAGTAGGCGTCTCCAGCGATGTGGTGATGCTTAACGATAACCTGCAACCGGAAGAGCCGAAAACGGCGTCGATTCCGATTAACAGTAACCTGATTGTCCACGTTGGCAACAATGTGCGCATTGACGCCTTTGGCCTGAAAGCGCGGCTGACGGGCGATCTTAACGTCGTTCAGGACAAACAAGGGCTGGGCCTGAACGGGCAGATCAACATCCCTGAAGGGCGCTTCCATGCCTATGGTCAGGATCTGATTGTGCGTAAGGGTGAGCTACTGTTCTCTGGTCCGCCAGATCAACCGTATCTTAATATTGAAGCTATTCGTAACCCGGATGCTACAGAAGACGACGTAATCGCCGGAGTTCGCGTCACTGGTCTGGCGGACGAACCGAAAGCGGAGATCTTCTCTGACCCGGCGATGTCGCAACAAGCTGCATTGTCTTATTTGCTACGTGGACAAGGGCTGGAGAGCGATCAGAGCGACAGTGCGGCAATGACCTCGATGCTGATTGGTCTGGGGGTTGCGCAAAGTGGCCAGATTGTGGGTAAAATCGGCGAGACGTTTGGCGTAAGCAATTTAGCGCTCGACACCCAGGGAGTAGGCGACTCCTCCCAGGTAGTGGTCAGCGGCTATGTATTGCCAGGTCTGCAAGTGAAATACGGCGTGGGTATATTTGACTCTATAGCAACACTCACGTTACGTTATCGCCTGATGCCTAAGCTATATCTGGAAGCCGTGTCTGGTGTAGACCAGGCACTGGATTTGCTCTATCAGTTCGAGTTTTAGCAATGCGAATATTTGTCTACGGCAGTTTACGCCACAAACAAGGCAACAGTCACTGGATGACCAATGCCCAGTTACTGGGCGATTTCAGTATCGATAACTACCAGTTGTATAGCCTGGGCCACTATCCAGGCGCAGTTCCGGGGAACGGAACGGTACACGGTGAAGTTTATCGTATTGACAACGCCACGCTGGCCGAACTTGATGCCTTGCGCACCAGGGGCGGTGAATACGCGCGCCAGTTGATTCAGACGCCGTACGGGAGTGCATGGATGTACGTTTATCAACGACCCGTCGAGGGATTAAAGCTAATTGAAAGCGGCGACTGGTTAGACAGGGATAAGTAATAATAAAAGCACGCCACCTTCGGGTGGCGTTGTTTTATGCGATGTATCTCGCGATTTTTTTTTGTAACTTTTCCATCTTTTGCTTTTCTCTCCGAGCCGCTTTCCATATCTGCAATCGCATAAAAAACTCTGCTGGCGTTCACAAATGTGCAGGGGTAAAACGGGGGCACGCTTTGAACGGTGAGTATGAGTGAGGTCGGCTAACTTCCAGCAAGTGGCTATGAACAGCAAAATGGTGGTCGGGTTTGCTTGTTCTTACCGTTCAAGCCTTGCAACCGCTGAGAATAATGATGGTGGAATAGAGAGTTTATTTATCGCGGGCATAAAAAAACCCTTACTAACCGAAGCCCGGCGTTCAGGGTTATTGCGCTAGAAGAACTTATTTATTCTTTGCGCGCTCGAAGGAAGCAACGATTTCAGCTTTAGCGGCTTCTGCGTTTTCCCAACCTTCAACTTTCACCCACTTGCCTTTTTCGAGGTCTTTGTAGTGCTCGAAGAAGTGAGCGATTTGCGCTTTCAGCAGTTCAGGCAGATCGTTTACGTCTTTAATGTGATCGTATTCTTTGCTCAGCTTGCTGTGCGGAACCGCAACCAGTTTCGCATCTTCACCGGCTTCGTCGGTCATTTTCAGAACGCCAACCGGACGGCAACGGATCACAGAACCAGGCTGCAGCGGGTACGGAGTCGGGACCAGTACGTCAACCGGGTCACCGTCCAGAGACAGGGTGTGGTTGATGTAACCGTAGTTGCACGGATAGAACATCGCGGTGGACATGAAGCGGTCAACGAACAGTGCGCCGCTCTCTTTGTCGATTTCGTATTTGATCGGATCTGCGTTAGCCGGGATCTCAATAACAACGTAGATGTCTTCCGGCAGATCTTTACCCGCAGGGACGTTGAGTAAGCTCATGTCTGTTTCCTTTAAAAATATGTGGCAAACAAGTGCCGAGTATTATAGCCAACTCGCGCCGAATGTCTTTGCTTGTTTTCGTCTTCATTTTCCTTTTTCGCCAGTTTTAAGACGGTATACAGAGCAGGAAAATCCATAACCGTAGCCGCATTTTTCATAGTGAGATGAAAGCGATTACAAACTTGTGATTAACGTTTTATTTACTTTTTTGAAGTGTGATGTAACGCAATCCGTTACATAACGAATTGTCTATAGTTTTTTCGCGAACATCTTTTCACCAATAATAATTACCCCGACGAGGACAACCCTATGTGGAAACGCTTACTTGTAGTCTCTGCAGTCTCGGCAGCCATGTCGTCTATGGCGTTGGCCGCTCCATTAACCGTAGGATTTTCGCAGGTCGGATCGGAATCCGGCTGGCGCGCCGCAGAAACCAATGTGGCGAAAAGTGAGGCCGAAAAACGCGGAATTACGTTGAAAATTGCCGATGGTCAGCAAAAGCAGGAAAACCAGATTAAAGCGGTACGTTCCTTCGTTGCACAAGGGGTGGATGCGATCTTTATCGCTCCAGTGGTTGCGACGGGTTGGGAACCGGTATTAAAAGAGGCGAAAGATGCCGAAATCCCGGTCTTCTTGCTCGACCGTTCCATCGATGTGAAAGACAAATCTCTCTATATGACCACCGTTACTGCCGACAACATCCTCGAAGGTAAGTTGATCGGTGACTGGCTGGTAAAAGAAGTGAATGGCAAACCATGCAACGTGGTGGAGCTGCAGGGCACCGTTGGGGCCAGCGTCGCCATTGACCGTAAGAAAGGCTTTGCCGAAGCCATTAAGAATGCGCCAAATATCAAAATTATCCGCTCGCAGTCAGGTGACTTCACCCGCAGTAAAGGCAAAGAAGTCATGGAGAGCTTTATCAAAGCGGAAAACAACGGCAAAAACATCTGCATGGTTTACGCCCATAACGACGACATGGTGATTGGTGCAATTCAGGCAATTAAAGAAGCGGGCCTGAAACCGGGCAAAGATATTCTGACAGGTTCTATCGATGGCGTACCGGATATCTACAAAGCGATGATTGATGGCGAAGCGAACGCCAGTGTTGAACTGACGCCGAATATGGCGGGACCCGCTTTTGACGCGCTGGAGAAATACAAAAAAGACGGCACCATGCCTGAAAAGCTGACGTTAACCAAATCCACCCTTTACCTGCCTGATACCGCAAAAGAAGAGTTAGAGAAGAAGAAAAATATGGGGTATTGAGGGTTGCTATGCCTGATGCCGATTCGTAGGCCGGATAAGGCGCTCGCGCCGCATCCGGCGATGGTGCACTGAAGCCTGATGCGACGCTTACCGCGTCTTATCATGCCTACTGGGAGCACGCTTTACACCGGGGGAAACCATGACGACAGACCAACACCAGGAAATCCTCCGCACCGAAGGATTAAGTAAATTTTTCCCCGGCGTCAAAGCGTTAGACAACGTTGATTTCAGCCTGCGCCGTGGCGAAATCATGGCGCTGCTCGGTGAAAACGGGGCGGGAAAATCAACGCTAATCAAAGCATTAACTGGTGTATACCACGCCGATCGCGGCACCATCTGGCTGGAAGGCCAGGTTATCTCACCGAAAAATACCGCCCACGCGCAACAACTCGGCATTGGCACCGTCTATCAGGAAGTCAACCTGCTACCCAATATGTCGGTCGCTGATAATCTATTTATAGGCCGCGAACCCAAACGCTTCGGCCTTCTACGCCGCAAAGAGATGGAAAAGCGCGCCACCGAACTGATGGCATCTTACGGTTTCTCCCTCGACGTGCGCGAACCGCTCAACCGCTTTTCAGTCGCGATGCAGCAAATCGTCGCCATTTGCCGGGCTATCGATCTCTCCGCCAAAGTGCTGATCCTCGATGAACCCACCGCCAGCCTCGACACCTAGGAAGTGGAGCTATTATTTGGCCTGATGCGTCAGTTGCGCGATCGCGGCGTCAGCCTGATCTTTGTCACTCACTTTCTCGATCAGATCTATCAGGTCAGCGATCGGATCACCGTTTTACGCAACGGCAGTTTCGTAGGCTGTCGGGAAACGCGCGAGCTACCGCAGATCGAACTGGTAAAAATGATGCTGGGGCGCGAGCTGGATACCCACGCGCTACAGCGTGCCGGGCGAACATTGTTGAGCGACAAACCCGTTGCCGCGTTCAAAAATTACGGCAAAAAAGGAACGATAGCACCGTTTGATCTCGAAGTGCGCCCCGGCGAGATCGTCGGCCTGGCAGGCTTGCTGGGATCCGGACGTACCGAAACCGCCGAAGTGATCTTCGGTATCAAACCTGCTGACAGCGGCACGGCGTTGATCAAAGGCAAACCGCAAAACCTGCGATCGCCACATCAGGCTTCGGTACTGGGCATCGGCTTCTGCCCGGAAGACAGGAAAACCGATGGCATCATCGCTGCCGCCTCGGTGCGGGAAAATATCATCCTCGCTCTCCAGGCCCAGCGCGGCTGGCTACGACCCATTTCCCGCAAAGAGCAGCAAGAGATTGCCGAACGCTTTATCCGCCAGCTTGGCATTCGCACACCTTCAACTGAACAACCGATTGAATTTCTCTCCGGCGGCAATCAGCAAAAAGTGTTGCTTTCACGTTGGCTACTGACCCGACCGCAATTTCTGATCCTCGATGAGCCAACCCGTGGCATTGATGTTGGTGCCCACGCCGAGATCATCCGCCTGATTGAAACGCTATGCGCCGATGGTCTGGCGCTGCTGGTGATCTCCTCCGAACTGGAAGAACTGGTGGGCTATGCCGACCGGGTGATCATCATGCTCGATCGCAAACAGGTGGCGGAGATCCGGCTGGCAGAGCTTTCCGTTCCGGCTATCATGAACGCCATTGCGGCGTAAGGAGAACAGTGTGATGCCTCAATCTCTTCCGGACACCACTACGCCAAAAAGGCGCTTTCGCTGGCCGACGGGGATGCCGCAGCTGGTAGCACTATTGCTGGTGCTGCTGGTCGACAGCCTGGTAGCCCCGCATTTCTGGCAGGTAGTGCTTCAGGATGGGCGTTTGTTCGGTAGCCCCATAGACATTCTTAACCGTGCAGCCCCCGTTGCGTTACTGGCGATTGGTATGACGCTGGTGATCGCCACCGGTGGGATTGATCTCTCCGTAGGGGCGGTGATGGCTATCGCCGGAGCCACAACGGCTGCGATGACGGTCGCGGAAGTCAGCCTGCCGATTGTTTTGTTAAGCGCCCTGGGCACCGGCATCCTGGCGGGATTGTGGAACGGCATACTGGTAGCGATCCTCAAAATTCAGCCATTTGTCGCCACCCTGATCCTGATGGTCGCCGGGCGCGGCGTGGCGCAACTGATCACCTCCGGACAGATCGTCACGTTTAACTCGCCGGATCTCTCATGGTTTGGCAGTGGATCGCTGTTGTTCCTGCCAACGGCAGTCATTATTGCGGTACTGACGCTTCTCCTGTTCTGGCTGTTGACCCGCAAAACGGCACTGGGGATGTTTATCGAAGCCGTTGGTATCAACATTCGGGCGGCAAAAAATGCCGGGGTAAACACGCGGATCATCGTCATGCTCACTTATGTGTTGAGCGGGCTGTGTGCGGCGATTGCGGGCATTATCGTGGCGGCGGATATTCGCGGTGCCGATGCCAACAACGCCGGATTATGGCTGGAGCTGGACGCCATTCTCGCGGTGGTGATTGGCGGCGGATCGCTGATGGGCGGGCGCTTTAACCTGCTGCTCTCGGTAGTGGGGGCGCTGATTATTCAGGGGATGAACACCGGAATTTTGCTTTCGGGCTTTCCACCGGAGATGAACCAGGTGGTGAAAGCGGTGGTGGTGCTTTGCGTGCTGATTGTCCAGTCGCAACGCTTTATCAGTCTGATTAAAGGAGTACGTAGCCGTGATAAAACGTAATTTGCCACTGATGATCACCATCGGCGTCTTTGTGCTGGGCTATTTCTACTGCCTGACGCAGTTTCCCGGTTTTGCTTCCACAAGAGTGATCTGCAATATCCTGACCGATAACGCTTTTCTGGGGATTATTGCCGTTGGTATGACCTTTGTGATCCTCTCTGGCGGTATCGATCTCTCCGTCGGTTCGGTGATCGCCTTTACTGGCGTGTTTCTGGCAAAAGTGGTTGGCGATTTCGGCCTCTCGCCGCTGCTGGCGTTTCCGCTAGTGCTGGTGATGGGCTGTGCCTTCGGCGCATTTATGGGGCTTCTGATCGACGCCCTGAAGATCCCGGCATTTATCATTACGCTTGCGGGGATGTTCTTTTTGCGCGGCGTCAGCTATCTCGTTTCGGAAGAGTCGATTCCGATAAACCATCCCATTTATGACACGCTCTCAAGCCTTGCGTGGAAAATCCCCGGCGGCGGTCACCTTAGTGCGATGGGGCTGTTGATGCTGGTGGTGGTTATCGGTATTTTCCTTGCGCATCGTACCCGTTTTGGCAATCAGGTGTACGCTATTGGCGGCAACGCGACGTCGGCGAACCTGATGGGGATTTCTACTCGCAGCACCACTATTCGCATTTATATGCTCTCCACCGGACTGGCAACACTGGCGGGGATTGTCTTCTCGATTTATACCCAGGCCGGATATGCACTGGCGGGCGTAGGTGTGGAACTGGACGCCATCGCGTCGGTGGTGATTGGCGGTACGTTGTTAAGTGGTGGCGTCGGGACGGTGCTTGGGACGCTTTTTGGCGTGGCAATTCAGGGACTGATCCAGACTTACATCAACTTTGACGGCACGCTGAGTTCCTGGTGGACGAAAATCGCCATCGGTATTTTGTTGTTTATTTTTATAGCATTACAGCGTGGGTTAACGGTGCTGTGGGAGAATCGTCAGAGTTCGCCAGTGACAAGAGTCAACATTGCGCAGCGATAAAAATGCCTCTCCGTGTGGAGAGCGCAGGAGATTACGCGTCCGGGAACTCACGGATAAAGCGTTCGACATCTTCAACCATATGGTCGTTGCCGACAAAGAACGAACGGCGCTGGTGCAGAGTTTCCGGGATGATATCCAGAATACGCTCTTTGCCATCGCTCGCTTTACCGCCCGCTTGTTCCGCCAGGAATGCCATCGGGTTGCACTCATAAAGCAAACGCAGTTTGCCGTCCGGGTGGCTGGCGGTGCTTGGGTAGAGATAAATACCGCCTTTCAGCAGGTTACGGTGGAAATCCGCAACCAGTGAACCGATATAACGTGAGGTATACGGGCGGTTGGTGGATTTATCTTCTTCCTGGCAGAATTTAATGTACTTCTTCACCCCGTTCGGAAACTTAATGTAGTTTCCTTCGTTGATGGAGTAGGTTTTGCCTTTCTCCGGGAAGCGCATCCGTTCCTGGCACAGGCAGAAAACGCCCAGCGAAGGATCGTAAGTAAAGGCGTGAACACCGCATCCGGTGGTGTAAACCAGCATGGTAGAGGAGCCGTATACCACGTAACCTGCCGCAACCTGTTTGTTACCAGGCTGGAGGAAATCTTCTTCCGTTACCGGCGTGCCGACGGGCGTAACTCGGCGGTAGATGGAGAAAATGGTACCGACAGAGACGTTAACATCGATGTTGGACGAGCCATCCAGTGGGTCCATCAGCACCACGTATTTTGCATGTTCACAGCCTTCAAAGACAACAATCTCATCTTCTTCTTCAGAGGCAATGCCTGCAACGATATCGCGTGCTTTCAGTGCGGCTTTCAGTTTTTCATTAGCGAACAAGTCGAGTTTTTGCTGAACCTCGCCCTGCACGTTCTCAGCACCGCTGGCACCCAGGATATCAACCAGTCCTGCTTTGTTGATATCGCGATGGATAATCTTGGCGCCCAGTTTTATTGCCGACAGCAAAGCAGTGAGCTCACCGGTAGCATGAGAAAACTCGTGCTGCTTTTCGACAATAAATTCACCTAACGTTTTCATAAAACTTTCCCTGCAATGTTTATGGAGTAAAGCGACCGCAACAATCTTAACAAATAATCTCAATGTTGCGCTCAGGTGAATCGCGCCAGCAAATTACGGATTATCCTGAAATGCGTTTCTCACTTGCCCGACATATGCGTAAAATGAGCGGCAGATTAAAAAAGGATAGTGACGTATGCGCATTCATATTTTAGGAATTTGTGGCACGTTTATGGGCGGTCTGGCGATGCTGGCGCGCCAGTTAGGCCATGAAGTAACGGGTTCGGACGCCAATGTGTATCCGCCGATGAGCACCTTACTTGAGAAGCAAGGCATTGAACTGATTCAGGGTTACGATGCCAGCCAGCTCGATCCGCAGCCGGATCTGGTGATTATTGGCAACGCCATGACCCGTGGAAATCCGTGTGTGGAAGCGGTACTGGAAAAAAACATCCCTTATATGTCAGGTCCACAGTGGCTGCACGATTTTGTGCTGCGCGACCGCTGGGTGCTGGCCGTTGCCGGTACACACGGCAAAACCACCACCGCGGGAATGGCGACCTGGATTCTGGAACAGTGTGGTTACAAACCGGGATTTGTGATCGGCGGTGTGCCGGGGAACTTTGAGGTTTCGGCGCGTCTGGGCGAAAGCGACTTCTTTGTTATCGAAGCGGATGAGTACGACTGCGCCTTCTTCGACAAACGCTCTAAATTTGTCCATTACTGCCCGCGTACGCTGATCCTTAACAACCTTGAGTTCGATCACGCCGATATCTTTGACGACCTGAAAGCGATCCAGAAACAGTTCCACCATCTGGTGCGTATCGTTCCGGGGCAGGGCCGTATTATCTGGCCGGAAAATGACATCAACCTGAAACAGACCATGGCGATGGGCTGCTGGAGCGAGCAGGAGCTGGTGGGTGAGCAGGGGCACTGGCAGGCGAAAAAGCTGACCACCGATGCTTCCGAATGGGAAGTCTTGCTGGATGGCGAAAAAGTGGGCGAAGTGAAATGGTCGCTGGTAGGCGAACATAATATGCATAATGGCCTGATGGCGATTGCGGCGGCCCGCCATGTTGGCGTAGCGCCGGCAGATACCGCTAACGCGCTGGGTTCGTTTATTAATGCTCGTCGCCGTCTGGAGTTGCGTGGTGAAGCGAATGGCGTCACGGTATATGACGATTTTGCCCATCACCCGACGGCGATTCTGGCAACGCTGGCGGCGCTGCGTGGCAAAGTTGGTGGTACAGCGCGCATTATTGCTGTGCTGGAACCGCGCTCGAATACCATGAAAATGGGGATCTGCAAAGACGATTTGGCACCTTCATTAGGTCGTGCCGATGAAGTCTTCCTGCTGCAACCGGCGCATATTCCGTGGCAGGTGGCAGAAGTGGCAGAAGCCTGCGTTCAGCCTGCACACTGGAGTGGCGATGTGGATACGCTGGCAGATATGGTGGTGAAAACCGCTCAGCCTGGCGACCATATTCTGGTGATGAGCAACGGCGGTTTTGGTGGGATCCATCAGAAACTGCTGGATGGTCTGGCGAAGAAGGCGGAAGCTGCGCAGTAATTCGGCCTCAGCCTGAGATAGCATTGCCGGATAAGGCGTTTACGCCGCATCCGGCAAACCATACTCACATCAACAACGAAAATTACTCTTCATTCTCCGCCAGTTCGCGCAGATACTGGAAAATCTGGCGTGCGGATTTCGGCGGCTTATTCCCTTCTTTCTCTTTCTTCGCGTTGCGGATCAGAGTACGCAGTTGCTGACGATCGGCATCGGGCCACAGATTTAATACCTCAGCGATGGCGTCATCACCTTGATCGATCAGACGATCGCGCAGGTTTTCCAGTTTATGGAACAGCACCACCTGCTGGTTGTGACGGTTTTTCAGCTTATCCAGCGCCTGACGGATCGGTTCTACATCGCGCTGGCGCAGCATCTTACCGATGAGCTGCAACTGGCGGCGGCGACCTTCCATCTTAATACGCTGGGCGAGCTCAATAGCCGCGCGCAGATCCGCATCTAACGGGATCTTATCCAGCGCGTTTTTCCCCAGATCAACAATTTCCGCGCCAAGGCGTTTTAGCTCCTCGGCATCACGTTTAATTTCACTTTTACTGACCCAGATAATTTCATCGTCTTCGTCTTCGATGTCATCACCGGGAACGTCGTCGAGCCAGTCTTCGGGCTGCTTAGTCATCTCAGGCTCCTTAAAAAAAGAGGCTAATGTTACCAGTTAAGATGCGCACTGAAAAACGGTTCTCTGTTAGACTTCAGAGAAACTCTCTACATTATGGCACTTGCAATGAAAGTAATCTCTCAAGTTGAAGCGCAGCGCAAGATTCTGGAAGAAGCAGTTTCCACTGCGCTGGAGTTGGCCTCAGGCAAATCGGACGGTGCGGAAGTTGCCGTCAGCAAGACCACCGGCATTAGCGTAAGCACGCGTTATGGTGAAGTGGAGAATGTTGAATTCAATAGCGATGGCGCGCTGGGGATCACTGTTTATCACCAGAACCGCAAAGGTAGCGCATCATCCACCGATTTAAGCCCGCAGGCCATTGCCCGTACTGTACAGGCGGCGCTGGATATTGCCCGTTATACCTCGCCAGATCCCTGTGCCGGCGTGGCAGACAAAGAGCTGCTGGCCTTTGACGCACCAGATCTCGACTTGTTCCACCCTGCGGAAGTTTCCCCGGATGAAGCCATTGAACTGGCGGCCCGCGCAGAACAGGCGGCATTGCAGGCGGACAAACGCATCACCAATACCGAAGGTGGCAGCTTTAACAGCCACTACGGTGTTAAAGTTTTTGGCAACAGCCACGGCATGTTGCAGGGTTACTGCTCAACGCGTCATTCGCTCTCCAGCTGTGTAATTGCCGAAGAAAATGGCGATATGGAGCGTGATTACGCCTACACCATTGGTCGTGCGATGAGCGATCTGCAAACGCCAGAGTGGGTTGGGGCCGACTGTGCTCGCCGTACTTTATCGCGCCTGTCACCGCGTAAACTCTCCACCATGAAAGCGCCGGTCATTTTTGCCAATGAAGTGGCAACCGGGCTTTTTGGCCATCTGGTGGGGGCGATAGCGGGTGGATCGGTTTACCGTAAATCTACCTTCCTGCTGGATTCGCTGGGTAAACAAATTCTGCCGGACTGGCTGACCATTGAAGAGCATCCGCATCTGCTGAAAGGGCTGCGTCGACGCCATTCGACAGCGAAGGTGTGCGCACCGAGCGTCGCGATATTATTAAAGATGGCATCCTGACTCAGTGGCTGCTGACCAGCTATTCGGCGCGAAAACTGGGGCTGAAAAGCACCGGACATGCGGGCGGTATTCACAACTGGCGGATTGCCGGACAAGGTCTAAGCTTCGAGCAGATGCTCAAAGAGATGGGCACCGGGCTGGTGGTGACGGAATTGATGGGCCAGGGCGTGAGTGCAATTACCGGTGATTATTCCCGTGGTGCGGCGGGCTTCTGGGTAGAAAACGGCGAAATTCAGTATCCGGTTAGCGAAATCACCATCGCAGGTAATTTAAAAGATATGTGGCGCAATATTGTCACCGTCGGTAACGATATTGAAACACGCAGTAATATACAGTGTGGTTCTGTGCTGTTGCCGGAGATGAAAATCGCCGGACAGTAAAAAAACTGGCGCGACCTGTCGCGCTATAAACTAAAAAATTACACAAAATCATTCGCACTGCATCGATACGGAAAGTGAATGAGGGCCGGGGAGCGTACTCGCAGTACGTGACCCGGTCGAATGAGCGTAGTCGTCGATGAGGCAGTGTGAATGATGAAGTGTAAATAAAAAAGGATGTGAGCAATGCGAAAAAGCCTGTTAGCTATTCTTGCAGTCTCCTCGTTGGTATTCAGTTCGGCGTCGTTTGCCGCTGATCTTGAAGACAATATGGAAACCCTCAACGACAATTTAAAAGTGGTCGAAAAAGCCGATAACGCGGCGCAAGTCAAAGACGCGTTAACGAAGATGCGCGCCGCAGCGCTGGATGCGCAAAAAGCAACGCCGCCGAAGCTCGAAGGCAAATCACCGGACAGCCCGGAGATGAAAGACTTCCGTCACGGTTTCGATATTCTGGTCGGTCAGATTGACGACGCGCTGAAGCTGGCAAATGAAGGTAAAGTAAAAGAAGCGCAGGCTGCCGCAGAGCAACTGAAAACGACCCGCAACGCCTATCACCAGAAGTATCGTTAATTCCTCATTTCCCTGTTGCCTGCACTCAGGTAACAGGGAACTTATCATCGCAAATGATGCACCACCTGATTGCTGCTGCCGCGCCAGATCAGGGAAGGGTCTTTTAAATCCTGCACAAATTTGCCGTCGACCAGCACGTTAATCAAATCAACAACCTGCATTTGCGCTGCGTTGAGTTCGTCGAGTTTATAGCCTGTCCACACCCAGATGTCTTTACCCGGACACTCGGCGCGGATGCGTTGTACCAGTTTCAGAATATCCGGCACGTTTTGCGGATGCAGCGGATCGCCGCCGGAGAGGGAAATACCCTGGCGTTTGATACGAGTGTCATTCAGATCGTTAATGATCTGGTCTTCCATTGCTTTAGTAAATGGCTGACCGGAATTTACCCGCCATGTGCTTTTGTTATAGCAACCGGGGCATTCATGAACACACCCGGAGACAAACAGGGTGCAACGAGTGCCGGGGCCGTTGACGATGTCGACAGGATAGTACTGATGATAATTCATTATTTCGCCTGGCTTATCAGTCCGCGTGTAGACTGCATCCGGTAATCAATGCCTGATGCGACGCTGTCGCGTCTTATCAGGCCTACAGCCGTTGCCAAATGTAGGCCGGATAAGGCGTTTACGCCGCATCCGGCAATCAACGCGGGATGCGACGCTTTCACATCACATCCGGCATTTGCTTAGTGCAGATCAACCTATCTGCCCATTTCCCAAATGTTTAACGCGGCGCTTAACTTCTTCCTGCTTGCCGGCGTTAAACGGACGTGCATCCGGGCTACCTAAATATCCGCACACGCGGCGAGTTACCGACACACGGGAGGCGTCATGGTTACCACATTTCGGGCAGGTGAAGCCTTTGCTGGTGCACTCGAACTCACCGGTAAAGCCACACTCGTAGCACTCATCAATCGGTGTATTGGTGCCGTAATACGGTACATGCTGATAGCTGTAATCCCAGACATCTTCCAGCGCCTTCAGGTTGTGCTGAATGTTTGGATACTCGCCGTAGCAAATGAAACCACCGTTCGCCAGCGGCGGGTAAGGCGCTTCAAAGTCGATCTTGTCGTACGGGTTCACCTTCTTCTCCACATCGAGGTGGAAACTGTTGGTGTAGTAACCTTTATCGGTCACGCCCGGCACCACGCCAAACTCAGCAGTATCGAGACGGCAGAAGCGGTCGCACAGGTTTTCACTCGGCGTGCTGTAGAGACTGAAACCATAACCCGTTTCTTCCTTCCACTGATCCACTGCCTGACGCAGACGTTCAACAATGGCGATACCTTTCGCGCGAAGCTGCTCGTTGTCGTAAACATGCTCGCCGCCGAACAGCGCGTTAATGGTTTCGTGGATGCCGATGTAACCCAGCGAAAGAGACGCACGACCGTTTTTGAAGATTTCAGAAACATCATCGTCAGCATTGAGACGCACGCCACAAGCACCTTCCATATAGAGGATCGGGGCCACGCGCGCTTTCACGCCTTCGAGACGAGCGATACGGGTCATCAGCGCCTTACGTGCCAGCACCAGACGTTCATCCAGCAGCTTCCAGAAGGTGGCTTCATCGCCTTTTGCTTCCAGAGCAATACGCGGCAGGTTCAGGCTGATCACGCCGAGGTTGTTACGACCATCGTGGATCTGCTCGCCGTTTTCATTTTCCCACACGCCGAGGAAGCTGCGGCAGCCCATCGGAGTTTTAAACGAACCGGTGACTTTCACTACCTGATCGTAGTTCAGGATATCCGGATACATGCGCTTGCTTGCGCACTCCAGCGCCAGCTGTTTGATGTCGTAGTTCGGATCGCCTTTTTTATGGTTCAGGCCATCGCGAATCACAAACACCAGTTTCGGGAACACCGCAGTTTTACGGTTTTTACCGAGGCCTGCGATACGGTTACGCAGGATAGATTCCTGAATCAGGCGCGACTCCCAGCTGGTGCCCAGACCAAAACCAAAGGTTACAAACGGCGTCTGACCGTTGGCGGTGTGCAGGGTGTTTACTTCGTACTCCAGCGACTGGAAGGCATCGTAGCACTCTTTAATGGTACGAGAGTTAGCGTAGCCTTCGGCGTCCGGGATGTTCCACTCTTCTGCGGTCTTGCGATGTTTGTTGTAGCTGGCGGTGACAAACGGTGCCAGCACTTCATCGATACGGTTAATGGTGGTGCCGCCATAAATATGGCTGGCGACCTGAGCAATAATCTGCGCAGTTACAGCGGTTGCCGTAGAGATCGACTTCGGCGGTTCAATCTCGGCGTTCCCCATCTTAAAGCCCTGGGTCAGCATGCCTTTCAGGTCGATCAACATGCAGTTGAACATCGGGAAGAACGGCGAGTAATCGAGATCGTGATAGTGAATATCGCCACGCTCATGTGCCTGCACCACGTCACGCGGCAGCAGGTGCTGACGTGCATAGTGTTTAGCCACGATCCCGGCCAGCAGGTCGCGCTGGGTTGGAATCACCTTGCTGTCTTTGTTGGCGTTTTCGTTGAGTAACGAGGCGTTGGTCTGCTCGACCAGACCACGGATCTCCTGATTCAGGCGACCGCGTTTTTCACGTTCAATGTCGCGATCGTGACGGTACTCGATGTAAGCACGAGCCAGTTGTTTGTATGGACCTGACATCAGCTGGTTTTCAACAGCGGTCTGGATCTCATTGATATCCACCTGGTTGCGGCCCTGCATCTGCTCGCTGACAACTGCAGCAACAGTGGCGCAATAATCGGCATCATCGACTTCCGCTGCTTTAGCTGCACGCAGAATCGCTTCTTTGATGCGCTCTGATTTAAACGGCACTTTGCAGCCGTCTCGTTTCATCACATGCGGTGTCATGATCGCTCCATATTTTTAAGAACAGGTTATCCACAGAAATTGGGAAAGGCGTTTTCCGGTTTTTTCGTTTCGTTTTCCGGTGCTTTCCGCAATCGCCATCCGCTTTTCCACAACGCCGCACCTTTTTCGTGGGGAGCTGTAGTAGCAATTATAGTCGATCAATACAACATATTGGGTTGGGACGAATTTTAAAGTCTATATATAGTGCTTTGCATCAAGGATGTTTGAACTTTTTTTGATGTAGCTCAAAGTAAAAAGCAGAGCGTACGGATGACGGGCGCTACAGCGTTATGTAAATTTTTTAATGAATTTGCTGGTTGAAAAATAAACAAAAACAACATGCTGACAGACAAAACCCCGGAATGACCGGCATTACCGGGGCTTAGGGAAGATTTACTTCTGTAACCACCAGACAGCCTCAAAAGGCCGTAAATTCATGGCACAGGGTTGTGGTGAGGCTTCTTCGTAGTTATGCATCACAAGCTGCCAGTTGCCGCGCATTTGCCCTGGCTGCCAGGGTTGGATCTCACGGCTAAGGTTGGCAATGACCAGCAAGGTTTGCCCCTTCCATTCACGGCGATAGCACCACAATACAGGGCTGTTTGGCAGCAGATCCTGGTAATTGCCCCATGTCAGGATGGCTTCCTGCTTACGCAGTGCGATTAACTTTTGGTAGGTGTAAAACACCGAGGAATCATCGGCCAGCGCGGCTTCTACGTTGATTTGTTGATAGTTATCACCTAGGCCAATCCACGGTTCGCCAGCCGTAAATCCGGCATTATCGCCGTTGCTCCATTGCATGGGCGTGCGGCTGTTGTCACGGGATTTACTGGCAAGGATTGCCAATAACTCGTCGGCATCACGACCATCGTTGCGCAGCTCGGCAAACATATTGAGGCTCTCTACGTCGCGATAGTCAGTAATGCGCGTGAAATGCGGGTTGGTCATGCCAATCTCTTCGCCCTGGTAGATATACGGCGTTCCCTGCATGCCATGCAGCACCATCGCCAGCATTTTTGCCGCAGGCACGCGGTATTCACCTTCATCACCAAAGCGAGAAACAATGCGCGGCTGATCGTGGTTACACCAGAACAAGGCATTCCATGCTACGTTGTGCATTCCTTGTTGCCAGTGGCGGAACAATGTTTTCAACGCCACAAAGTCAGGTTTAGCCAGCGTCCATTTTTCACCACCGGGATAATCGACCTTCAGGTGATGAAAATTAAAGGTCATCGACAATTCACTGCCTGTCAGTGCCGCGTATCGCTGGCAATGCTCAAGGCTGGTGGAGGACATTTCACCTACGGTCATTAACCCGCGTGGCGTAAACACATCGCGGTTCATCTCGTGCAAAAACTCGTGTGCTCGTGGCCCGTCGGTGTAGAAGCGACGCCCGTCGCCATCCAGGTCATCAGGGAAACGCGGGTCTTTGGAGATCAGATTCACCACATCCAGGCGCAACCCGTCGACCCCACGATCGGCCCAGAACTCACAGACTTTTTTCAGCACTGCGCGTACCGCTGGATTCTCCCAGTTGAGATCCGCCTGTTCTGGTGCAAAGAGATGCAAATAGTACTGTTCGCTTTCCGCATGCCAGCGCCACGCACTACCGCCAAATTTTGAACGCCAGTTGTTCGGTGGCGTTTCTGGTTCTCCATCGCGCCAGATATAAAACTGGCGGTAAGGGCTTTCTTTGTTCAGCGCCTCGCGAAACCAGGCATGTTGGGTAGAGGTATGGTTAAACACCATATCGAGAATGATACGAATCCCGCGCGATTTTGCCTGCGTCACCAGTTCGTCAAAATCGTCCAGCGTGCCGTAGGTGGGATCAATCGCCGTATAGTTCGCTACGTCGTAACCGTTATCGACCTGGGGAGAGACATAAAAGGGGGTTAGCCAGATGGCATCAACGCCCAGTTTATGCAGATAGTCCAGGCGTTGGATAACGCCACGTAAATCGCCGGTACCGCTACCCGTGGTGTCCTGAAAACTCTTTGGATAAATCTGGTAGATAACGCCGTTTTGCCACCAGTGGGGAGGATTAGTCATTACGTTATTCCTGCAAATGCGAGGGGGCGCAATTGCGCCCCGAAGAAAATTAAACAATGTCCAGCGTGCCCAGGCGGTATTTCCGCTGATAGATAAACGAGGTGAGTACAATCGGGATGATGATGGCGATAGCCATTGCCAGCGCAAACACCTGCCAGTAGTTCGGTTGAATCGAGAGAATTCCCGGCAGGCCGCCTACGCCGATGCCATTCGCCATAACGCCGTTCAGGCGCATAGCAATCCTGCCAGACCAGAACCAATCATCGCGCACAGCATCGGGAAGCGATATTTCAGGTTGATGCCGTACATTGCAGGCTCAGTGACCCCAAGCCAGGCGGAGATCGCCGCAGGCACGGAGATCTCGCGTTCATTGTGCTTGCGGCTGGAAATGATAATGCCGATCACGGCGGAGCCCTGAGCGATATTCGACAGCGCAATCAGTGGCCACACTGGCGTACCACCCATGCTTTGAATCATCTGCAAATCAATAGCAAGCGTGGTCTGGTGTACCCCGGTGATCACCAGCGGGGCGTACAGGAAGCCAAACAATGCCGCGCCAATCGGAGCAAAGCTGCCGGTCATCAGGTGATGTACCGCAAAGGCAACGCCATCGCCAATCATGCGACCAAACGGACCAATCAGCGCATGGGCGAGGAACACCGCGAGGATCAGCGAACAGACGGGCACCACCACCAGATAGAGGTAATCTGGCACGATGCGTTTAAGGCGAGTTTCAATAACGCCCAGCGCCAGCCCGGCTAACAGTGCCGGGATCACCTGCGCCTGATAGCCCACTTTGGCGATGCTGAACATGCCAAAGTCCCACACTTCCGGCAGCTGCTGCCCGAGCAGATAAGCGTTCATCAGTTGGGGGGAAACCAGTGTCACGCCAAGCACGATACCAAGGATCGGTGTGCCGCCCATTTTTTTCACCGCTGACCAGCAAATCCCGACCGGCAGGTAGAAGAAGATCGCTTCACCGATCAACCACAGAAAATCGTAGATCGTTTGCAGGGAAGGGTACATTTGCGCCAGCGTTTGACCGTTGCTCATGGGCAAATCGCCGATCACATTGCGAAAACCGAGGATCAAACCGCCGCTAATCAACGCGGGCAGCAACGGGAAGAAGGTCTCTGCGAAATGAGAGATCAACTGCTCATGCCATTTCATATTCTGCCGGGCGGCTTTTTTTACCTGCTCTTTATCAACCTGCGCCTGTCCGGTTGACGCTATCAGTGCTTGATAGTAGTCACCCACGTTGGTGCCAATCACCACCTGAAATTGCCCGGCATTGGTGAAACAGCCTTTCACCATGGGGAGTTGCTCAATTTCTTTCGGTCTGGCATTGGCCGGTTGGTTGAGGACAAAGCGTAGGCGAGTAATACAGTGGCTCACCGTCGCAATATTGCCGCGCCCGCCGACCAGTTCAATCAACCGATCGATATCCGTTTGGTTTATTTTGCTCATCATAAAGCCCCATGGCAGATGACATTTTTGGTTGGCTGCAGAATATATTGCGCGGAAAAATTTAAAAAAGGGAACGTTCCCGAAACACAGCGAAGATCACAATTTATCGTTCAGGAAACGATCTGGACAGGGTGGCGGGGATGATGATTTGTTGCGGTTCGCTGCGCCCGGTTACCTGTGCGATCAACTGGCAGGCCGCCTGGCGTCCAGCTTCGGCGTAACCGGGATCTACGGTGACGATCTCCGGATGGAGGAATTTTATTAACGGCGTATTACCGACGCTCGCCAGTTGCAAGGTGTCGATGCGTTGCTCTTGCAGGTATTTACTTGCGCCAAGTGCCAGCGTGTCGGTTGCGCACAGTAAGGCGGTAGTTTCAGGCGTAATCACTTTTGCTACGTTCTCATAGCCTTGCTTCATAGCAAGGCCTGGCAGAGCGGCAACGGGATGCAGTTTATGCGCTTTGCAGAACGCCAGGTAGGCTTCGTGACGTCGCTTACCGGTCGTCACGTCACTGTGCGGCACGCCGAGATAACTGATATTACGATGCCCCTGGTCATACAGCCGTTGCATCAGGATCTTGATTGCCCCTTCGTCGTCATAACAGACCGAAGCAAAGCCTTTTGCGTCACGCGCCAGCAGAACCAGCGATGACTGCCAGTGGGCTAACATTTCTTCTGTTATGCCGGTAAAACCGAACAGCACTACGCCGTCGATATTACGCCGTTTCAGCACCCCCAAATGTTCGGCAACTAATTGCGGGGAAAACTGACTTTCCATCATGATTGGGTCGTAACCTTGTTCATAGAACTCTGGCAGCATGGTTTGAACGGCGAGATTTTCTGACAACGAATCCAGGCGGGTAACAATGATGGCGACCACTTTATCGCTTTGCCCACGCATAGCGCGCGCAGAGCGGGAAGGGGAAAATCCATGCTGATTCATCACTGCTTCAACACGCTCGCGGGTGCGCTGGCTCACGCCGCTTTCGTTATTCAGCACCCGGGAAACTGTAGATTTCCCCACGCCGCTTAAGCGCGCGATGTCTTTGATGGTCAGCCGATTTTGCATCCTGTTGTCCTGTAACGTGTTGTTTAATTATTTGAGCCTAACTTTACCCGTGCATTCAGCAATGGGTAAAGTCTGGTTTATCGTTGGTTTAGTTGCCAGCAGGTATTATATCGCCATAGATGCTACGAATATTATTGTATTCTCCTTATTATTTGCGGCGCTTTTTTCACTTACCGGAGGTTATATGGAACCTGATCCCACGCCTCTCCCTCGACAGAGATTAAAACTTTTCCGGTAAGCCCGTCTTTTCACGGCGTTACCGGATGCGTAAGGCCGTGACGTTTTAACGTCCCTGCTCAGCTTTATTACCTTCAGGTAAGGCTTCGCCACGCCTGAAGACATTTCTGTACTGTTTCAGACAGTGCGGAGGGACTCCTTATGTTTAAAGAAATTTTTACCCGGCTCATTCGCCATTTACCTTCCCGTCTGGTTCATCGTGATCCATTGCCTGGCGCGCAGCAGACAGTGAATACGGTGGTCCCGCCGTCCTTAAGTGCGCATTGCCTGAAAATGGCGGTGATGCCCGAAGAAGAATTGTGGAAAACGTTCGACACCCATCCGGAAGGGTTAAATCAGGCGGAAGTGGAATCTGCCCGCGAACAACATGGTGAAAATAAATTACCCGCACAACAACTGTCGCCGTGGTGGGTACATTTATGGGTCTGCTATCGCAACCCCTTTAATATTTTACTCACCATTCTCGGCGCTATTTCTTACGCCACGGAAGATTTATTTGCTGCGGGCGTTATCGCGCTAATGGTCGCTATTTCTACGTTGCTGAACTTTATTCAGGAAGCACGTTCCACTAAAGCGGCAGATGCCCTGAAAGCGATGGTCAGCAATACCGCGACGGTGCTGCGCGTAATTAACGACAAAGGCGAAAATGGCTGGCTGGAGATCCCGATCGACCAGCTGGTGCCCGGCGATATTATAAAACTGGCGGCGGGGGATATGATCCCGGCAGATTTACGTATCTTGCAAGCGCGGGATCTGTTCGTCGCTCAGGCGTCGTTAACCGGTGAGTCTCTGCCCGTGGAAAAAGCCGCTACCACTCGCCAGCCGGAGCACAGCAATCCGCTGGAGTGCGACACGCTGTGTTTTATGGGCACCACCGTGGTGAGCGGCACGGCACAAGCAATGGTGATTGCTACAGGTGCCAATACCTGGTTTGGTCAACTGGCGGGGCGTGTTAGTGAGCAGGAAAGCGAGCCGAATGCCTTTCAGCAAGGGATCAGCCGCGTCAGTATGCTGCTGATTCGCTTTATGCTGGTGATGGCACCGGTGGTGCTGTTAATCAATGGCTACACCAAAGGCGACTGGTGGGAAGCGGCGCTGTTTGCGCTTTCGGTCGCGGTAGGCCTAACGCCGGAAATGTTGCCGATGATTGTTACCTCGACGCTGGCGCGCGGCGCAGTAAAGCTGTCGAAACAGAAAGTGATCGTCAAACATCTGGATGCTATTCAGAACTTTGGCGCAATGGATATTCTGTGCACTGATAAAACCGGCACCCTGACGCAGGATAAAATTGTGCTGGAGAATCATACCGATATCTCCGGTAAAACCAGCGAACGCGTGCTGCATAGCGCGTGGTTGAACAGTCATTATCAGACCGGACTTAAAAACCTGCTCGATACAGCGGTGCTCGAAGGTACGGATGAAGAGTCAGCGCGCTCGCTGGCCAGTCGTTGGCAAAAAATCGATGAGATTCCGTTTGATTTCGAGCGTCGCCGGATGTCGGTGGTAGTGGCAGAAAATACCGAGCACCATCAGCTGGTTTGCAAAGGTGCATTGCAGGAAATCCTCAATGTGTGTTCGCAGGTGCGTCACAATGGCGAGATTGTGCCGCTCGATGACATCATGCTGCGTAAGATTAAGCGGGTTACTGATACGCTGAATCGTCAGGGGCTGCGCGTGGTTGCGGTGGCGACGAAATACCTGCCAGCGCGTGAAGGAGATTACCAGCGGGCGGATGAATCCGACCTGATCCTCGAAGGATATATTGCTTTTCTTGATCCGCCAAAAGAGACAACCGCTCCGGCACTGAAGGCATTAAAAGCGAGTGGAATTACCGTAAAAATCCTTACTGGCGACAGTGAGTTAGTTGCAGCGAAAGTGTGCCATGAAGTGGGGCTGGACGCGGGAGAGGTGGTCATTGGTAGTGATATTGAAACGCTATCTGACGACGAACTGGCAAATCTTGCACAGCGCACCACGCTGTTTGCCCGCCTGACGCCGATGCATAAAGAACGCATTGTGACCTTACTGAAGCGCGAAGGGCATGTGGTTGGCTTTATGGGCGATGGTATTAATGATGCGCCCGCCTTACGCGCGGCGGATATCGGCATTTCTGTGGACGGCGCGGTAGATATTGCCCGTGAAGCGGCTGATATCATCCTGCTGGAAAAAAGCCTGATGGTGCTGGAAGAGGGGGTTATTGAGGGACGTCGCACTTTCGCCAACATGCTGAAATACATCAAAATGACGGCGAGTTCTAACTTTGGTAATGTGTTCAGCGTGCTGGTGGCGAGTGCTTTCTTGCCCTTCCTGCCGATGTTGCCGTTACACTTGCTTATTCAGAACCTGCTGTACGATGTGTCACAGGTGGCGATCCCGTTTGATAACGTCGACGACGAGCAAATTCAAAAGCCGCAGCGTTGGAATCCGGCGGATCTGGGGCGCTTTATGATCTTCTTCGGACCGATCAGCTCGATCTTCGATATTCTGACGTTTTGCCTGATGTGGTGGGTATTCCATGCCAACACGCCGGAAACGCAAACGCTGTTCCAGTCGGGATGGTTTGTGGTGGGCTTACTGTCGCAAACGCTGATTGTGCATATGATCCGCACCCGCCGTGTGCCGTTTATTCAGAGCTGTGCATCGTGGCCGTTAATGATCATGACCGTGATCGTGATGATTGTCGGGATCGCATTGCCGTTTTCACCGCTGGCCAGTTATCTGCAATTACAGGCGTTGCCGTTAAGCTATTTCCCGTGGCTGGTTGCGATTCTGGCAGGGTATATGACGTTAACCCAGTTGGTGAAAGGATTTTATAGCCGTCGTTACGGCTGGCAGTAAAGAATAAACTGGGCATGGTGGCCCGGATTCAGATTGCAGACAAAGTGAGTTTTGTTCATGCCGGATGCGGCGTAAACGCCTAATCCGGCCTACAAATTCAATCAATTGCAGGAATCACGTAGGCCTGATAAGCGTAGCGCATCAGGCGATTTTGCGTTTGTCATCAGACTTAATCCGGGCATGATAGCCCGGATTTCCATCAAGATTAGCGACGAATAGCGATCGCTTCGATCTCAATCTTTACGTCTTTCGGCAGACGGGCAACTTCAACGCAAGAACGTGCCGGGAAGGTGGCGTTGTGTTCGGTGAAGAAGGCTTCGTAAGTGGCGTTTACGGTTGCGAAGTCGTTCAGATCTTTTACAAACACGGTAGTTTTAACGATGTCGCCCACTTTCAGACCAGCGGCTTCGACGATCGCTTTTACGTTATCCAACGACTGACGTGCCTGTGCAGCGACGTCTGCCGGTACTTCGCCCGTTTTCGGATTTACCGGGATCTGACCGGAGGTGATGATCATATTTCCCAGATCAACGCCCTGTACGTAAGGACCGATAGCTGCTGGTGCATTTTCCGTCGCGATAGTTTTGCTCATGATTTCTCCTTTATTACAGCGGTAAAAAGTCTGGCTCATTATAGGGAGCCAGACTTTTATTACCAACCGCAATTAATTGGCCAGCACCACATTATGGGAAAACTCTTTTTCACAGTATTTGCATTTGAGCGCGATGTCATTGGCGCGTTTTCGCACGGCAAAGCTGGATGAAACCGGTTCGGCATGGCTGATACAGTTGCTGTTCGGGCAGACCAACACATTGTCGATGCGCTCTGGCAGACTGGGGCGCGATTTACCCACCACTTCATAGTTGTCGATACGGTTAACCGTGGCTTGCGGCGCATACAATGCCAGTTGATCTACCTGATCTTCACTCAAAAAGGTATTTTCGATTTTGATCAGATCTTTGCGGCCCATCTCGCCAGAAGGCAGGTTCAGACCAATGGTGATGCGCTGATCCGTTTCGGTCAGCTTGAACAGACTCAACAGCTTAAAACCGATCTGGGCGGGGATATGGTCAATTACCGTGCCGCGTTTAATAGCTTCAACCTGCAATTTATTATCGTGTGTCATCTCTATTTCCCCTTACAGTACCAGATCGCGATTCAGAACCAGTGCCAGTAACGCCTGGCGAGCGAAAATCCCGTTGCCTGCCTGCTGGAAGTACCAGGCGTGTGGCGTTTTATCAACATCCGTCGCAATTTCATCAACACGCGGCAGCGGATGCAGTACTTTCATATTGGCTTTGGCGTTGTGGAGATCGCTGGCGCGAAGAACAAACTGCGCTTTCACGTTGGCGTATTCGGATGGGTCCAGGCGCTCTTTTTGCACGCGGGTCATATACAGGATGTCTACTTCCGCCATCACTTCTTCAATAGAGCTGTGCAGACTCCATGCGATCCCTTTTTCATCGAGCATATCCAGAATGTATTGCGGCATTGCCAGCGCGTCCGGCGCGATGAAGTAAAAACGGTTGCCGTCGAACTTCGCTAACGCCTGAGTCAGGGAGTGAACGGTGCGGCCATATTTCAGGTCACCAACCATTGCGACGTGGAGATTGTCCAGACGCCCCTGGGTTTCCTGAATAGTGAATAAGTCCAGCAAGGTTTGCGTCGGATGTTGGTTGGAGCCATCACCGGCATTCAGTACCGGTACATTGCCGGAAAACTCGGTGGCCAGGCGCGCCGCACCTTCCTGCGGATGACGCATCACTATCGCATCGACGTAAGTGCTGATAACCGAAATGGTATCGGCCAGCGTTTCGCCCTTTTTACCCAGTGATGTATTGGCGCTGTCGGAGAAGCCCACCACGCTGGCACCCAGGCGGTGCATGGAAGTTTCGAAAGAGAGGCGGGTACGGGTAGAGGCTTCGAAGAAGCAGCTGGCAATGACTTTGTGCTTCAACAGCTCTGGTTGCGGGTTTGCTTTCAGTTTTGCCGCTGTTGCCAGCACCAGATTAAGGTCATCGCGACTAAGGTCGTTTATGGAAATGATATGTTTCTGATATAGCGGATTAGCCATCTTTTATCTCCTGACGCCTGGGCAAAAAAAAGCCCCTCGATTGAGGGGCTGGGAATGGGTGATCAACGGGAAGAAAAACGGCAGGCCAGCGTCTTTTTTCAGACGCGGTAAGACAAAATGTCGAACACACTGAACCATACATCCTCCCGGCAAATTGTCCGGCATTATACTCATCGTCAGAAGCGGTGCAAGCAATTGATGCAATATTTTGTCAGCGCAAACGGTTTATTTGAATTTAAAGTTAAAATATATGCATTTTTATTTACTGTGATTCTGGGGGGAACTGTCGCTCGGTATCAATAATTGCAGACATTTCCTGCTTTTTTCTTTTTCACTTTCACGCAATCAGATATGCATTTTATTCCATTCATCCGACTTATAGGGCGGAGTGTGAAAACGAACGGCTAGCACTATTGCTTAGAGCTCAGGGATGCGCGCTATCACTTTAATTTCAAAATCAAAGCCTGCCAGCCATGTAACGCCCACCGCCGTCCAGGTTGGATAAGGTGGCGCGCTAAATATTTCATTTTTCACCGTCATGATGTCTTCAAATTGTTTTTCTGGATCGGTATGAAAGCTCGTAACATCAATGATATCGTCAAAAGTGCATCCCGCAGCTGCCAGGGTCGCATGCAAATTATCAAAGGCCAGTCTGACTTGTTGCTGAAAATCGGGTTCTGGTGTTCCGTCCTCTCGACTTCCTACTTGCCCGGAAACAAACAGCAAATCGCCGGAACGAATAGCCGCAGAATAACGATGCTCAGCATACAGTGAATGTCGTCCAGCAGGGAAAACAGCGGTTCTTTCTACCATTTGGTTATCCTCAAGATTTACGACATGAACAGAAGATTTATATTTACCAGGAGCCGCTTTTAGCGGACGACGTGAGTAAACAAAACCCAGACATCATGGGAAATGGCTGGGCTTAATTGAGCGTAGTCGGTTATGCGCCAAACGCGCCATCAATGGTATGCATCGCGTCGGTAACAAAACTGGCTTCTGGCCCTGCTAACCATGCGACCATACCAGCGACCTCTTCCGGTTGCCCATGTCTTTTGATGGCCATAAAACTATGCGACATATCGCGCATTGGCCCGTTGGCGGGATTAGCGTCGGTATCAATTGGCCCTGGCTGGACGACGTTGATGGTGATCCCACGCGGTCCGAAATCACGGGCCAGCCCGCGCGCCATGCCTTGCAGGGCAGATTTACTGGCGGCATAAGCAGCCATGCCTGCAACAGGCATACGATCGCCATTCACGGAGCCGATGATTAAGATGCGTCCGCCTTCGGGCATCTGCCGGACGGCTTCAACAGAGGCATGGTAAGGAGCATGAATATTGATTTTGAAAAGGCGATCAATATCGTCGGCATTTAATTCCAGGGCATCGCCAAAGACGCCAATACCTGCATTTACCACCAGGATATCCAATGCGCCGCTCTTACGAACGACATCAATAACAGCGTCTTTGTCAGCACTATCTGTGAATACTGCTGTCGCTCCAGTCTCTTGTGCCAGGCGTTCAGCGGCATCTTTCGACCCCGCATAGGTGAATCGTACATTGGCCCCATCGGTGACGAAACGACGTACGATAGCGGCACCGATTCCACGGCTACCACCGAGGATGAGAACTGTCTTACCTGTAAAAGCGCCCATAAGGACTCCTTGATTTATTATGTAACATGCATTACAAAACTGTTTTAACTTTCTGTCAACAGGTTTTGTAATGGTCACTAAAAAACAATCTCGCGTTCCAGGTCGTCCCAGACGTTTCGCTCCTGAGCAGGCAGTCTCTGCGGCAAAAGTGCTTTTTCACCAAAAAGGTTTCGATGCTGTCAGTGTTGCTGAAGTTACTGATTATCTTGGTATTAACCCCCCGAGCCTCTACGCGGCTTTTGGCAATAAGGCTGGGTTATTTAGCCGTGTACTCAATGAATATGTCGGTACGGAAGCTATTCCGCTTGCCGATATTCTTCGTGATGATCGTCCGGTAGGGGAGTGCCTGGCTGAGGTATTAAAAGAAGCGGCGCGCAGATATAGCCAAAACGGCGGCTGCGCTGGCTGTATGGTTCTTGAAGGCATTCATAGTCATGATCCACAAGCGCGTGATATTGCCGTTCAATATTATCACGCCGCAGAAACGACCATTTATGACTATATCGCCAGGCGGCATCCACAAAGCGCACAATGTGTGACTGATTTTATGAGTACCGTGATGTCAGGGCTTTCTGCGAAGGCACGGGAGGGGCACTCCATCGAACAACTCTGTGCAACAGCTGCACTGGCGGGGGAAGCGATAAAAACTATTCTCAAGGAGTGATGCGGGCCTTGACCCGAAAGGCGGGAACGCGCCTGCCGATAAGTTGTGATAAGACAATAATTCACGCGTTAAGGCTAGCGGAATTGATCATCTTTTCGTATAACGATGGAAATGAAACGTTGTTTTAATTAAGGAGTGGAAAAGATGATCATCGGAAATATTCATAATCTTCAGCCGTGGCTACCCCAGGAGTTACGCCAGGCGATTGAGCATATCAAAGCACACGTTACG
Source organism: Shigella sp. FC1661 (assembly GCF_001712525.1). NCBI lineage: Bacteria > Pseudomonadati > Pseudomonadota > Gammaproteobacteria > Enterobacterales > Enterobacteriaceae > Shigella > Shigella sp. FC1661. The sequence goes on along the minus strand of NZ_MDGW01000055.1, from coordinate 1,833 downwards.
GCAGAAACGCCAAAGGGCAAGCACGATATCGAAGGCAATCGTCTGTTTTATCTTATCTCGGAAGATATGACCGAGCCGCACGAAGCTCGCCGTGCGGAGTACCATGCCCGCTATCTCGACATTCAGATTGTGTTAAAAGGTCAGGAAGGCATGACCTTCAGTACGCAACCTGCAGGCACCCCGGATACCGACTGGTTAGCTGATAAAGACATCGCATTTTTGCCGGAAGGCGTTGATGAGAAAACAGTTATCCTTAATGAAGGTGATTTTGTTGTGTTTTATCCGGGGGAAGTGCATAAACCGCTGTGCGCAGTGGGCGCGCCAGCCCGGGTTCGCAAAGCAGTAGTGAAGATGCTGATGGCGTGATGACTTTTCGCCGTAAATAACTCCAGGTTTACGGCGAGTTTGTGAAAAGAGCGTTTTTTGATATTTTTTTGTGAGTAAAATTTGTAATGCTTAGACGTTCTTATTAACTCAAGGAGTTCGTCATGAGCAAAATATCAGATTTGAATTATTCTCAACACATTACATTAGCCGACAATTTTAAACAAAAAAGTGAAGTTTTAAATACCTGGCGTGTTGGAATGAATAATTTTGCCCGTAATGCCGAGGGGCAGGATAACACAAGAAATATCCTTGATCCTAAGACATTTTTGGAATTTTTGGTAAAAATATTTACTCTAGGTTATGTGGATTTTAGCAAACGCTCCAACGAAGCGGGAAGAAATATGATGGCTCATATTGAGTCCTCATCTTATATCAAAAATAATGATGGCAGTGAGATAATAAAGTTTGTTATGAATAATCCTGAAGGGGAACGAGCGGATTTATCTAAGGTGGAAATAGAAATCACACTTTCCACTTTCACTACTATGGGGACTCGTCAAGGACATACGGCTATTATATTTCAACAACCTGATGGTTCGACTAATCGTTATGAAGGAAAGTCCTTTGAAAGAAAAGATGAGAGTTCATTACACCTGATTACTAACAAGATTCTGGCATGTTACCAACGCGAAGCTAACAAGGAAATAGCTCGTCTATTAAATATTTCGCAGGAGTTTAATAATTCTCAGGACTTGAATAACTCGCAGGTGAGTTGTAAAGATTCAGTTGATTCTACGATTACGGATTTATTAGAAAAACCATTGAATAATGCATTATTAGCAATAAGGAAAGAACATCTGCTATTAATGCCTTATGTATGTAATGAATCGATTTCATACTTGCTTGGTGAAAAAGGGATACTGAAAGAAATAGATGACCTTAACGCAGTAAATAATTATCTTCTTAATAATAAGAAAGCTACTGACAATGAAATTAATGACATCAAAGTTAACCTGTCTCATATTCTTATTGATTCCTTAGATGATGCAAAAGTTAACCTTACACCGGTCATCGATTCTGGAGACTTTTTTAAAATTCCCATATATTAATGATGTAAGAATACTGGATTGGTGTTTTAATAAAAGAATGCAATATTTTGGTGATTCTGAAAAGATAAAGTATGCATGCTCCGTGATAAATCATATTGATTTTAGCCGCGATCAATCTAAAGATTTTAGCTGCGATCAATCTAAAATTAAAATAGCTGAGACCTTATTTTTCAATCTCGATAAAGAACCCTATAAAAATAGCCGGTAATGACTCCAACTTACTGATAGTGTTTTATGTTCAGATAATGCCCGATGACCTTGTCATGCAGCTCCACCGATTTTGAGAACGACAGTGACTTCCGTCCCAGCCTTGCCAGATGTTGTCTCAGATTCAGATTATGTCGCTCAATGCGCTGAGTGTAACGCTTGCTGATAACGTGCAGCTTTCCCTTCAGGC